>NZ_JARGEE010000182.1:0-17818 GCF_033794485.1 Streptomyces sp. MB09-02B | reverse complement strand
CCCCCGCCCCACCCCGCCTGATGGCCATGTGGGACAGCACGCTCCTCGCCTACGCGGACCGGGGCCGCCTCCTCCCACCCGAGTACCGCAAGTACGTGACCCGCATGAACGGCGACGTCCTCCCGACCCTCCTGGTGGACGGCCACGTCGCCGGCATCTGGCGCCCCCTGGCCGACTCCATCGAGGCCACGGCCTTCCACCCCCTCCCGGCCTCGACCTGGAAGGCCCTCACGGAGGAGGCCACGGCCCTACACACCTTCCTCACCACCCGCGCCGACCCCACCCCGTACCGCCGCTACGACCACTGGTGGACCAAGCCGCTCCCGTCCACGGCGGATACCCGCCTGCTGCCAGGCACGTGACGGGCCAGGACCGATGAGTACCAGTCTCCGTCCAGGTCTGAGGCAGGGAAATCGGCACAACCATGCCCGCTCGGGCCCTTGAGGAGGACGACCGTGATCATCGTGGCCGGCAAGTTGTACGTGGACCCCGACACCCGTGAGGCCTATCTGGCCGGCTGTGCTCGCGTGATCGAACAGGCGAGGGCTGCTTCGGGATGCCTGGATTTCGTACTCTCCGCCGACCTGCTCGAAGCGGACCGCGTAAACGTATACGAGCGCTGGCAGTCGGACGCGGACCTCGTGAAATTCCGCGCCGCAGGCCCAGAGCCTGAGCAGGCAGCCGCGATCCGTGACGCGGAGGTGAAAAAGTACCGCATCTCCGCGGTGGAAGCGCTGTAGGAGTAGATGTATGCCACCGCCAGCCCGGGTACGCCGCCTCTCGGTTCGATCCGGGTTTTGCGGACTTCCGTTCCGTCTTGTCGGGGCGGCCCGAGGAGCACTCCCAGGCGCGGGACTTGCTCCAATTCCTGCCGCAGTGATTCCAGGCCCTGCTCGGCCCCGAGCGCCTTCGCCCGCTGAGTCGCCCGTGCCGTTACGACAGCGATCACACCGCTCACCGGTCTTGGGCCTCCTGCTTCAGGCGCGCTGCGAGGTCGATGCCTTCCTGTACCGAGATGTCGAAGTCCGGATCTTGATAGAGACGGATCCTGCCCCGGTAGTCGACCATCACTGCCGCGACAGCGTTCAGGTCGGTTTCCGACGACGTATCCAGCGCATGCTGAAGATCCGCCTCGAAGGACTCCTGGTCGCTTGGGAAGCCGTGCCCGGATCGCAGCGCCGCGCGAATGTCGCCGATGGTCTTCAACGGCAACGGCGCAGGGACAGGTGTTTCCGCATGCTGTGCGCTCACGATTGTCTGCTCCTTGACTTCCGCTGTCCTACGAGGAGAGTCCTACATGCTGGCCGATCCGGCCTGCGTCCACGGAAAGCGGCAGCCCCGTAGCTCCTCCGCAAGTTCGGTTTCAGGCGCCTCGTGCCTTCGCCGAACGTCCGCGGCCTCACGCGAAGAGGAGGGTCGGCTCGGCGAGGATGTCCCGCCCCAGTTCGCTTTTGTAGATCAGGTCGATGCTGCCGAAGCGGGCGTGGGCGTAGTCCAGGCCCAGAGCCGCTACGGCGTCCCGCACCGCCGCCTCGGAAGAACCCTCGATCTCCAGGAAGGTGGCCAGCTCCGGCCAGGTGTCGAAGTCGTAGGTAACGCCTTCCAGTTGCCATTCCTCGCGGTAGTTCTGCTGGTAGCGGACCTGCCGCAGACCGAGTGCCGCGAGCAGCTCCGCGGTCTTGGCCAGGTCGTCGACCTCGATCTCGATCTCGGTGGTTCCGTTGATGTGTGTGGCATCGGTGACCTGCTTCAAGGTGAGCGTGGTCCTGCCGCCCTCGTCCCGCAGCCGCAGCCACTGTTCCCCCTGCACAGCGTCGTTCTCGAAGATCAGGCGGGTGAACATGGTCCTGGGGAAGACCTGTTCGGCCCCGGCGGCCCGCAGCGCGCCGACAGTGGCCTGCACGTCGATCTCCAGGAACTTCGCCTCGTACTCGTGTTGCGCCACGGTTCTCCTTGTCGTCTGGACTGAGGCTGTCCATGCTCTCGATGGAGAGGTAGGGGAGCCTCCCAGTGTGGTCACTGCTACGGTCGCGTGCATGACGTTCTCCGTCCCCGTGGCCCAGGCTGTTGATCTACGGGTGCAGCCGGTTGACGAGGTCCTTGCTCGCGTTGAGCGGTCTCTGCAAGTGCACTTGCTCCCGGAGACGGTGGTGCGGAAGCGGCGATCGGTGGGAGCCAGGACAGACCGGGATACCTGGGTGCGGATCGAGCGGCGCTTGCTCGACAAGATCCCAGATCAGGGATGGAACGGCACCGAGTGCGCTGCACGTCTGGAAGGCATCGCTCAACCCGAATGGCACGGATGTGTGGTCTGGCGTGATGTGAACGGGCCCGTGATGTGGCGAGCGGACGAAACCGCGCTACTGCCGGGAGCGCCTGTCGGTACCGCCGTGTTGAGTGTCGCCCCAGAACTGTCGGATCAGTGGTGGGAGATGCTGAACGCCTCGTTGGACGCGCTGGCGGCTCAGGACACGATGCGGATTGCCACACCGGACACCGCCACTATCACCCAGGCCCTCGTGACCGAGTCCATCCACGGTGTCTTCCCCAGTGATTTCGATACGGCTGTGGAGCGGTGGGTCCCGGCCCACGCGGACCTGAACTGGGCGAACATGACCGTACCGACCTTCAGCCTCTTCGACTGGGAAGACTGGGGAAACGCACCGTTGGGGCTGGATGCATCCTCCCTGTGGGCGAGTTCCCTTGCTGTCCCGGCTCTGGCCGACCGCGTACGGCACGAGCGCCGGTCCGACTTCGAGAGCCGGGACGGCAAGTTGATGACGTTGTTCGCCTGCTCGAAGGTCCTCGGGCCCTACGCGCACCCGGAGGATCCTCGTCTGGAGCCCGCCCGGCGCACGGCCGACCAGATCATCAAGGAGCTTCAAGCCGGTTGACCACACGAGAGTGGTCTCGAAGGAGACTCCGATACTCCTGCACGGTCCGCTCCTCGACCTTGCCCGCCAGGGCACCAACGAGTTCGCCCAGATGGGCGGGCTCATCGGTGCCCACGGCGACGGAGCCGACCTGCGGTAGGTGATAGGCGGCTCTGAACGCCGCCTGTGTACGGGAGAGTTGGCTGCTGTCACGGAGGAAGACGCGGGGGTCGATCCTGGCCCACACCGGCGCGCTGGTGCTGCCTCCGAAAGGGCTCATCCCCCATACATCGCCGCTGCCCAAGCCCCACGCCTTGGTGAGGGCGTCTGCGGCATCCAATGTTCTGGATCCGACAAGCAAACCGGCGCGGACCATGAGGACCGCTGGCCTCGGCACGGTCGTGTCGATCAGGCTCAGCAAGGGCAACGGGTCCCAGGACGCGACGCCCCAAGCTGCGCACGTCCCTGCCGCCACAGCGGCGTCGAGGGCGGCACACGCCTGCACCAGCGCGTCCTGGTTGTGAGGGGCGGCTTCGCGGAGCGAATGCTCTGGGTTGTGCAGGAACACCAGGTCCGGCTCTCGCCCAAGGTGATCGGCAGCCTGTTTCACAGCAGCGTGCAGGCGTACGAAGTCCAGAGAGTGCTCCACCCCGTCCGGCCCTGGGAAGTAACCGACCTTGGTGGAGACCGTGAACTTCGGCAGCAGATCACCGGCTGTCCGAGCCAAGACCTGATGCGAGCGGAAGCCCAGGTAATTGGTGCTGGTGTCGAGTGCGGTGACGCCGAGGTCCAGGGCCCCGGTCAGGAGGCGGCGTTCGTGACAAGACCGGTGTAGCCCAAGGACAACTCGGGGGTCAGCACCGCGCACAGTTCCTCCTTCACCAGGATCTCGGCGACCTCCGTCACTTCGGCTCCGACGACGGCTGCGGCCCGTTCCAGCGTGACCGGCCTGCCGCTGAGCAGCAGACGCAGCGCCGGCAGCGCCTTGGCCGTGAGGGTGAGCTTCTTCCCTGAGGCCACTACGTCGACGGCCTCCCCACTTTCCTGGATACGTGGAGGGAAGTGGGTGGTGCACACCACGGCGTCAAGCGGCCCGAGTATGTCGAGGAACGGCACGTGCCGAGACAGGGGCGTCTCCTGTTCGTATGCGGCTAGGAAGTCGGCCGGGGAGCGTTCGGTGACGAGCTGGGCGGCGGCCGTAGTCAGAGCTTCGCTGCCGGGTCCGTGCCAGCGGTCGAGGTCCTGGCGGAAGACTTCGTGCTCACGGCACCAGTCGCCCAGCCATGCGAGCCAGCTTGCTCCCGTGCGCTTGGTGATGCCGAAGGTGACGTGAAGGCTCTTGCCTGAGCCGCTGCCGGTCCGGGTTGCCTGGTGCCAGTGGCCTCGGGGGATGTGCATGATGTCACCGCTCCGCATGATGCCGGACCAGATGATCTCGTCGCTCGGGGTGCTATTGGGGTCGGAGTCCCGGTACATCGGGACGTTTCGGGAGGCAGCGCGCACCTCCCACTGCTTCTCACCCGCGAGCTGGACGATCACGACATCATGGTCGTCCCAGTGCAGAGGGAAGCCTGCGGCGTGGTTCGTCGTCAGGTACGCGTTGACCTGGACTCGCTCGCGGGACCACCACTGCAAGGCCCGGCAGGCGACCTCCATCGTAGGATCGAAGACGTTGGCCTGATCCATGATCACCGTCGCGCCGTCCTGCAGGAGCCTGCCAAGGCTGCGCATGTTGACCATGGGGATGCTCTGACCCCGAGGGCTGACACTGTCGGTGTAATAGATGGCCGGGTGGACCTCCTCGCTCTTTTGGAAGCACCGGAACTGCGGGCGGTTCAGGCTCCTGCGCATCGCGATGTCGAGCAGGCGGTTCGGAGTCATGATGCGGGAGACGAGGGTGGGGTCGTCCATGCTCCCGCGTACGAATCCCATGCCCAGCTCCTCGACCCCACTCCATCCAAGCGCTGTCTCGATGGCGCTGATCAACCGATGTTCCATCGCTGCGTCCTCCCATGAGTTCGATCACGTGATTCGGACACAGCGGGGGCCGGCACGGCCGACCGTGCAGGCCCCCACCGCTTGGTACCTACTCGCTGTCGTGCAGGTTGCCGTCGCCACCCGGCCACGGCGCGTCGCCGGAACTCCCGGCATTGTCCGACCGGAGGCTGTCGTACCGATCGTGGACCGCGATCAGTTCCTCTACCGCCACCAACAGGCCGCTCGGGCCCGGCGGCGTCTTGTTGTCCGCCACTTCGTGCTCCTTCCTCTTCGGGTCTCCCGGCCATGTCTGGCCGGGTTGGGGCGTTGGTGGAGCTGTGCTGTGCATGGCGCCAGAAGGCGCCGCTGTTCCCGGCCTTCGGTCGTCGACCGGGAGTCTGGACAAGGGTTACGTCAGAGGTCCGGGAGCCGACGGCAGCCCGGCTCCCCTCGAACCCGCGGCCGAGGCGTTTGACGCCCCGCTCCCCATACGCGGAGTGCCGCCGCGTAAGAACCAAACAGAGTCAGGCGAGCCACGATCCGCAGACGGGCGGGGTCGGAGGGTTTCAGGCGCAGCGATAACACGGTGATCGCGTCATCACTCTGTCGGCTCGACGCAATGGCGCTCGGTCCTTCGGCGTCGTCAACGACCGTACGAAGTGAGCGAGACTGGGCTCAACGAAATTGCGGGTTATTGCGGAACGTCAACCGAGGGCGCTGATAGCCGAGTTGATGAGGGCGCGAGCGCGGTCGCCGTAAACGGCCATCTTTGCGAGTTCGGCGAACGCCTTGCGGTAGTCGGCGATTTCGCGAGGCTGTCTGATGTTGATCTCAGCGGTCAGGGTCTCCACCACTGCGTGGGCGTCGTCGAAGATGTAGAACGCCTCAAGGGGCCAGATGACGCGCGGGGCAGTGAACGGGATGACACCGAGCGAGACCGACGGCAGTGGCAGGACGTCAAGCAGGTGACGGAGCTGGCCGGCCGTCGTCCCCCGTTCGCCGATCCGCGAGCGTAGAACCCACTCTTCGAGCAGCACGACGAAGCGGTGGCCTCCCTCGTACAGGAACCGACTACGGGCGAGGCGGGCGGCAACGGCTTCGGAGACGTCGTTGGGTGTTCCCTGAAAGTCGGTGATCGACTGCATGAGGGCGGTGGCGAAGTCGGTGGTCTGAAAGAACCCCGGAACGGCATTTGAGGAGTACACGCGGCATACGGCCGCTTGCTCGTGGAGGGTGTAGAAGTCCTCCTGGACCTTGCGCATGCCGTTCTTGTGGATGCGCCGCCACTCCACATACATGGAGTCGACCGCCCGGGCCGAAGCAATCAGGTCGTCCGCCTGCCCCTCTGCTCCGCAGGCCGAGCACCACGCTCTGATGTCTGCGTCGGAGGGTGTGGCGTCGGCCTTCTGGATACGGGTCGTCTTCGCCGGATGCCAGCCGCACCGGGCGGAAAGCTCCTTCCCGGTGAGGCCGGCGTCCTGACGAAGGTGCTGCAAGCGCTTCGCGAGGGCTTCACGCGCAGCTTGGGCGCTGGAGGACGGGGAGGCGGGCATCGAGGCGTGCGTGGGATCAGACGGAGAACTTCTCGTGGTCGATGGCTCGTCCCCACACATTCTCGAACGCTGAGACGACCATCTTCACTACGCCGTGATCTTCGGTGAACTCGTGCCCAGCCCAGTCGCCGTCGCCGGTGAACCAGTGAAACATCACCCGCCGGTCGTCGATGAGCCACAGGTCGTTGCCGGGCAGAGCGACATCCGAGGCAAGTCGACGGGGGAGCCAGCGCACCTCTTCACCGACAGCGATGTTGACCGAGGTCAGGGCGTGTTCCCACCGGATGTAATCGGTGACGGGCTCGGAGACGATCCGGGCTCGACGCATGCGGACGCCCCTGGCGATGGTTTCGCGCACCAGCGGGGTCCAGCCCTGCCAGAACGGAGAATCGGGGTCCAGGTCGGTCCGACCGGTTCGCAGGAACTCCTCGAAACTGTCCGTCTCGTTGCCGACGCTGTAGACATCGCGCATCTCCAGGTGGACGGCTGTGTGCTCGGCGGACCCCAGTAGTTCAGCGAAGTCCGGCACGCCGCTCTGCGACATCACACGCCTCCCTCAGAATCGGCACCATGCGGGCGGGGATGCGGATCACCGTCTCATGCGCGGGGATACCCGTGTCGTGTCCCGCGACCCATTCCCTTTCGCCCACCTGGGTCTTCAGCAGCCTGTCGGCCTCCTCACCCTGGAGGATGAGGTCGGCCGTCTCTTCCTCGACCCACACCGTCGGCGAGCCGCCTCCGGTGGTCTCTGGGTCGATTCCAACGAACTCTAGGGCCATGGTGCCCTCCCCTTTCAGGCGGTTGCGGGTTGTTGCGGTGCGACGGTCCCCGGGAGGTTGCGCTGGGTCAAGGGCGCGCAACCTCGTCTGCGCTTGGATGGCTTGTTCACGTCGGACGTGCTGCTTGATGTCACTCGTCTGTGGCCGTGGTACCTCTCGCGTCGTCGAGAAGGAATCATGCGCCTTCTTCGATCAGGGCCCCTGCCAACTTCAGCATGATGTCCACCCTGTCGTTTCGTTCCAGCCGCAGCCACTCGGCGAAGATCAGCTCGACCTCGTCTCGCTCTAGGCGTCCCGACTGCATGAGCCGGTACAGCCGACGTTTGTCCCCACGGGTTTCGAGCCTCGACGCACGCCCCAGCACTTCCTCCACCGATGGCAGGGCTTTTCCTCCACCCCGGAACCCAGCGTTGCAGCGCTGGCACTCCACGCGGAGGTTCGGCAAGTCGGTGCTTATAGGAGGAGTCGGGTCAACTAGGTGCACGCTGAGCACCGCTCGCTGGGTCTCGTCTTCTGGGTACGCCTCGCCGGCTCGGACTCCGCACGTCTGGCAGAGGGAATCAGCCTTCTCGATGGCTTCTCGGCGGCGAGCTGCGGGGATCCGAGGCTTGGCGGGTTCCTGGGGCTGCTCTCCCAGGTCGATCCGGACCCCGATCTTTGCGAGTAGATACTCGTCGGGCCTGAGCCGTGGGTTCGTTTTGTAGTTGTCGATGCGCCACCCCAGTTCGCGCAGATCCCGCATACGACGATCCACCTGCGCCACTCCAGGTACACCCTCGATGAGCTGGAGCTTGGTGAAGACCTCGTCTTCACCCACCGCCGCCAAGAACTCGGCGACTTTGACCCTTGATGACCGTCGCACGGGACGTTCGTCTGCCACTGATTTCTCCCGTCGTGCCTGACTGCGAGCAGTGCCGTCGCAACTCCTAAGCGTGGACGGCTCGAACTAGTGTACCGTCGGCGAACGTGATCGCGGTGGACGGCCTGTATGGCCAAGGGGACGGCGTTGTTCGGCAGCGTCCGGCAGGTACGTTTCCGACTGGCAAGGAGGCTGGGCGGTTCAGATGGACATGGGTGGTTGGGTGGCTACTGCGGTGGCTGGCATCGGGTTGATCGTCTTCGTGGTGGGCTACATCCTTGACCAGGTGCCTGGTCTGTCGGTCAAGGCCGAGAAAGCGATCGCCTCGCTCCGTCGTCTGCGGGCCGCCTGGCGCGATGGCGAAGATACGGAGCGGCGCAGGTCGCAGGTGGAGGGAAGCGATCGGGAGGGCGTCAAGCCTCGTCTGTGACGGCACGGTCGGCGGCGCGCGGGCTCCCCGGGCGCCTGCCGTAGCCGTCTGATTTCTGATCTGCTGCGGCAGGAGCGCATTCCGACCGAGTCAGCCAACCCGCACTGGCCTGGAGGTAAGCACTCTTGGTCAGAAAGCTTGTCCAGGCCTCAGCCGAAACTGATAGGCAGGCGGCTGCCGGTCGTTTCGAGTCCCGTATGAGCACTTGAGAAGAGAGGAAGGCGGCTTCCACGCACTCCGTCGTGTTGGCGCCGCTGTACGACGACTTGAACCACGTGGGCTCAGGAAAACCCTGGGCATTGGCAAACATTCAAAGCTCCTTGCGGGCGTCATGGATCACGGTGGAGGAAGCCTCCACATCCAACGCTTGTGCGCGCAGGTACTCGAACGCAAGCCTGTACTTCTCCAGTTCCTCCTCCTGCTCCAGGAAGAGGGAGCCCGTGTGAAAGTCGACATATACGACGTCGAGAGCCGGTTCCTGGCCACCGATGATGACGAAGCTGCCCAGGGCTGCGGCGTGCGCTCCCTTGGAGAACGGCAGTATCTGCAGCGTGATGTGAGGGGACTCGTTGGCCTCCAGCAGCCGGTCGAGTTGATTCCTCATCACCTGCGGTGACCCGACGACGCGGCGGATCACGGACTCGTCGAGAATCGCCCACAGGCGTGGCGGCTTGGGCCGAGAGAGGATCTCCTGTCTCTTCATGCGGATGTCGACGAGCCGCTCGATCTCCGCAGGCTCTAGAGGTACTTCGTTAGCCTTCTGCAGGGCTGTGCTGTACTCCCGGGTTTGCAAGAGGCCGGGCACGTAGACGCAGCAGAAGTGGCTCTCCCGTACCGCCTCGTCTTCCAGCGTGAGCAGGAGATTCATGCTCTCGGGGATGGAGTCGGCGAAGGAGCTCCACCAGCCTTGTTCCTTGGCGTTCTTGGCAAGGTTCACAACTGCTCTGCGTTCGGCGTCAGTTGCTCCGTACTCACGGCATAGCGCGTCGATCACCAGCCACTTCACGGGGCCGGCCTGGGTCTCGTACCGGCTGACCGTCGCCTTGGATACGCCCACCAGCTGCCCGGCCTCCTCGAGTGTCAGCCCTTTCTGGGCGCGCAACTTGCGCATCATCACGCCCAGCTGACGGCGACGAGTGGTGGTCCGTACGGACATGGAGCTCCTTCACCTGAGCATTGGGTGGCTGTCCGGGAGGGTCTTCAGGCTAGGCAGCACCAAGGCAGTGCCACTACCAGATTCACTCTTTGGATTCTCGTGAGAAGTTACACAGCAATACTTCTCTGTGCCATGCTCCCCGTACCGCTACGCAGTGCAGTCGTACGGATACGGCAGGTGCAGGCAGTGCGTGGCATGGGAGGGAGGAGTAGCCATGCCTGGCTACGACGTCACCAAGCCTCAACTTCGCTGCGTCCTGCCCTTCGAGGCGGGGCCGGCGGAGGTGCGACTGCTTCGCAGCGCGACCGCCTCGCAGTTGGGGCATTGGGGGTTGCTGGCCGCTGCAGATGAAGCCGAGTTGGTTGTGACCGAGCTGGCGACCAACGTCGTCAGGCACGTTGGCGAGGGAGCTTCGGCGGCCTTGGTCCTTGAGCAGAGAGGTGAGCGGCTGCGAATTGAGGTCCATGACAAGAGCCGTGCGGTGCCGATTCTTCGGCCGGCGCGCTGTGACGAGGAGTGCGGACGCGGATTGCATCTGCTCGCTGCGCTGACGGCGGACTGGGGGACGGTTCTTACGGCGATGGGAAAGGCCGTCTGGTGCGAGGTTGAGATCGACTCGGGCCAGAGATGCCGCCGTGTCGAGAGGGCAGCGGATGCTTTGGATGCCTACCGCGGCGGCGACAGCGCTGCCGTTGATCAGGGGCGTCGCCGGCGCGTCGTGCTGGAGGAGTCGGCGATCGAGTTGATCGCTGATCTGCTCCACTGGACAGCGGCCTGCGGCCTGGACCCGGATGACATCCTCGACCAGGCCCAGATGCACTACGAGGCGGAGGCGGCTTGACTTGTTCCCGCTCTGGACCATGTGATGGAGCTGGCCGGGCCGGCGACTACCGCATCGCAGCCCGCAGCAGTGCGCCGGCATCGCCATCAGCGCCCTGCTCGTGAAGCTCTAGAGCTGCCTGCATGACGTCCCGATCACCTTGGTCTCGACCGTAGACATGAATCAGGTTGTCGGCCAGGCGGTTCTGGTGCCGCTGGCGAAGCGTCAGTAGCACCACGGCCGTTTCAACGGGGCTGAGGACCTCTGCGGTCTGGCGGAGCATTGCCAGTGCTTCGTCCTGCTTGCCGCCCCTGCCCAAATCTTCCGCCTGTGCGGCCACACGGCGTGCCGCCGCCGCATCGTTCCGGCTCCGCCGCCGGTCCCCCCGCCGCCGGGGGACCGGCGGCGGAGCCGGAGGAGCAAGAGCGGTCAGACGTGCTTGCAGGCCGGCTCTGACCGCGCTCAGTTCCGCCACAGCTGCACGCAGTGCCGCAGCTTCGTTTTTCAGTGAGGCTAGTTCTCCGGCTTGCTTGCTCAAGTCGGCGCATCTGTCACAGCGTCGTTCGCCGACGGCCCTGTCGCGAAGGCCCATTACGTCGTCGATGCCGATGCCGACAGCCCGCTCGTCGCCAGCGTCGGCGCACGCTTCCTTGTACAGAGTCTCAATGAACTCCGGCCCTGGCACTGTCTTGCCGCTCAGGAATCTGGACAGGGAACTGGGATTGCTACGCAGCCTTTCAGCTGCTTCTGACTGCTTAAGTCCCAAGCCTCCCAATTGATTGGGTTTCAGGTGCCGACACAGGTCACCGAGTGCCATGGCAAGCGCTCGTCGACCAGGGGAAACCTCGCTGCTGAACTGCTTCTTTATCCAGCCGTGCCCGGCTGGACTGCTGTCTTCTAGCGTCATGTGAGCCTGTCTCCCCGCTCCAGTCCACCCGGTCTCAAGTCCCGATCGTGTGCCCGCAATTGTGCATGATCGCGTCAAGATCGACCGGCACGCTTGCTCTTTTGCGAGCAAGTGTTTTCTGAGTGGACTTTCATTCGGTCGGAAGTGCAACACTGGTTGAGCCGCCCGGGAAGCGGGGGACGCGAAACCGCGTGAGCGCTGCCGGTTGCTTTGTGGTGCGAAGCGGCATGTTGGACACGACTTGACCGGAGGGGCTCATGGCATTGCCGTCCTATCGGGACGTGAAGGGGGGCAAGTCACAGGTAGCGCTGTGGCTGATCACCGAAGTGGGGGAGGGGAACACCTTCACCAAGGTTCAGCTGCGTGAGGCCTTCCCTGACGCGGCACAGATCGACAGGCGGCTGCGGGAACTCCGCGATCATGGCTGGAGATTCGACACCAGCCGAGACGACCCCTCACTGCTCCAGCAGGAACAGCGATTTGTGACCAGGGGCGCCGAAGTCTGGATTCCGGGCAGGTCGAAGGCGCCGGCGCACAAGAACGGCCTCACCGCCACACAGCGTGCAAGTGTCATGCACGACGACAACAACTTGTGCCGGTCCTGCGGTGTGGGAGCTGGTGAAGCCTACGAGGATGGCGGCGGAATCGAGCTCGCGAAACTGAACGTGGCTCGCCGCAAGGTGCTCCACAGTGATGGGACCGAGGAGTACCAGCTCATCACCGAATGCAAGAGGTGCGGAGTCGGCGGAGGCCCCGATCGGGAGGTTGATCTCGGCATGATTCTCGACCTCGTGGAGGACCTTGCTCCGATCGAGCAGGAGGTATTTCTCAAGTGGATGGCGGCTGACCAGCGCACGTTCAGCCCGATCGAGAAGGTTTGGGGCATCTACCGGACCCTGCCTCAGGAGTCGCGTAGCGCCGTGGCTCTGGCCATCACCGAGATGCTCGGCTGATCACCAACCGCAGAACGACGACACAGATACACAGGACGGGGTAGCCATGCTGCGGGAATTTCCGCCGCCGCCACGTGCGGCAGCGTTCAGCGAGCTGATCAAGAAGAGGCTGGAGGAGGTACGCGGGGCGGGGGGTACTCGGGAGACCGTCACGGTCGACTGGAACGGACAGCAGACGCATGTCGATGTGATTGATCTCCCCCTGAGTGGCCTCTACCTGAATCCCGGCACACACCGCATCAGGGCGCAGCGCACCTTTGACCCGGCGCGTGATGAGGCCTTGGAGAAGGAGCCGTTCGGCGATGAGGGGCAGCTCTACCTGCGCGATCTATTGATGGCTCGCCCTGACAACCCCGATCTGCGCGACCCCGACTTTGACAAACTGATGGAAGATCTGCAGAAGTTCGGGCAGAACGATCCTGGTTTGGTCACCCATCACGGCGTGCTGGTGAATGGCAATACGCGAGCTGTGGCGCTGAGGGAGCTCGGCGCACAGTCCATGAGGGTGGGTGTGCTGCCGTCGTCGTTCACTCAGGCGGACGTCGACGCGGTGGAGCTCGCGCTCCAGCTTCGTCTCGACCAGAAGCGCGATTACACGTACATCAACCGCCTGCTTGCCATGGAGGAGCAGGCTGCTCTGGGGCGGACCCCAGAGCAGATCGCCAAGGAATTCCGGATCCGGACGTCGACCTACCACCAGGAGCGGTGGATCCTCAGCACGATCAAGGAGCTGAACGGCCGCAGCAAGAGTGGCGGGGGCGTGGAGCTTCGGCTGGTCGACTGGGAGGGAGCTCAGGAACGTCTCAAGGAGCTTCAGCGGCTGTATCTGAAGCTGGAGACCTTGGACCGTGACCAGGCGGAGATCTTGAAGGAGTGGCGGCTTGCCGCGATCCTCCTGGACTTCTCGAAGACCGATGTCCGGCATATCGATGAGGAGTTCTTGAAGCAGGGGTACCTGACCAAGGTCCTGCCTGCGGACTTGGCGGAAGGCGGAGAGGCAGTTCAGCCGGAAGCCGTGTCTATTCCAGGCCTGGGTCTGGAGGTGCCGGCGGCATCGTCGGCTGTTTCGGCGGCCCGGGCCCTTAACGACCGCATCCTTCGCGCTGCGGCCACAGTCCGCAACACGAAGACCGAGCTCTCGGATACTGAGAAGTCCAAAGCACAGTCGCTGCTTGATGAGGCGAAGACCGCGTTCGATCAGGCCATTGAATTCCACGGTCGCGACGCCCGCGTCCGGAAGCGCAAGCAGTTGGCTCCGGCTCGTCTCGCTGATGCCTCCGCCAACATCGACCAGTGCGTCACGGATCTGGTCCAGGCCCGTACGTCGAACAGCCTCGACGAAGAAGCCTTCGACGAGGCCGTGCTCAAGCTCCGGAATAGCTTCCGAAAGCTCGCCCAGCAGGCCGGCCGTGGCATCCCGAACCCGGGCGATGGCGTGTCCTGGCTCCTCGCAGCCGCCGCTGCGGAGGGTCTCCAGTGACGGAGAGCGCGACGGAAACGTCCCTGCACCTGGGATTCGACGCCACGCGTACTCGCGTAGTGCTGAAGACCACTGATCAGTACCGACAGGATCTGGTGCAGCTGGCCGCTCGGTTCCGTACCGGCGGCCAGCTCGGCCCGCTCTCCGCCTCGGTCGCCCTTGACGAGCTCCTCGCGGATCTGGGCGTTCTCGGCAGTTGGCCACACCACGTAGGTGTGGAGTGGGCGCCGGAGCTGCGCAGTCTTGTGGCGGGGGTCATCAAGGACGCCAACACGGTCAAGGAGCGGTTGGCCGGCGCTGAAACGGCATCGGAGGTTACCTCCGCTGATCTTTCGGACCTGCGCGGCGATACCTGGAAGGGCGAACTCAACGCGTTCCAGCGCAGGGACATCGCGAAATTGCTCTCGCTGGGGCACGGGGCCAATTTCAGCGTGCCCGGAGCGGGCAAGACGCGCGTTGCCCTCGCTGTCTACGCCGCTCAGAAGGCTCAGCAGAAGGTGAGCCGACTGCTAGTGGTCTGTCCTAAATCGGCCTACGAGTCCTGGCGTTACGAGACTGCGGTGTGCTTCAACTACCCACTGCGCACCCATGTGCTGGACGGCTCCATGGATCAGTGGGCAGAGGTCCTGATCGTCAATTACGAGAGGCTGGACCGATCGCTCTCGATGCTGGCGAGCTGGCTCAAGTCGGGTCCCTCAATGATCATTCTGGATGAGGCGCACAGGATGAAACTCGGTGCGCGCGGTACCTACGGTGCCGCATGTATGGCCCTTGGTCCTCTGGCGGAACGCAGGCTGATCCTCACCGGGACCCCGGCTCCGAATGGCTCCAAGGACTTGGAGAACCTGCTGGGCTTCGTCTGGCCAGGCCATGGGCAGCGCACCGTGGTCCAGGCTGTGGCCGGCGGTGACTTGGCCTACGCGAGCACGGTCCTCCGGCCATTGTTCACCAGGACGACGAAACACGAACTCGGCCTGCCGCCGATGCGACTTCGGATGCGGTACGTCGACATGCCGGACCTGCACGCCGAGATCTACCGCTCACTGGTGGGGGGGATGGGGAGCGGGGCCGCTCGCGAAGACCTCAGCGCTCTTGGCAAGACGGCACTGCGCCTCCTGATGGCGGCGACAAGCCCTGCCCTCCTCCTGGAGGGGGCCAGCCGACATGAACCACTCGTGTATCAGTTGCCTCCCCTGGAGATCCCGGTGGGCACTTCTCTGTACTCGCTGATGCAGGATCTTCCCGACTACGAACTTTCCCCCAAGTACAAGGAAGCGGCCGCGATTGTTGCCAAGAACGCGGAGCAGGGGCGCAAAACCCTGGTCTGGACGACGTTCGTGCGGAGCCTGACGACGTTGGCGCAGATGCTTGAGAAGTTCGGCCCGGCTGTCGTGTACGGCGGTACACCAGACCGGGACGAGCAGTTGCGGCGCTTCCGCGAGGATCCCAGCTGCATGGTGCTGATCTCCAATCCCGCGACCCTGGGTGAGGGCATCAGCCTGCACCACGTCTGTCACGACGCCGTCTACGTGGACCGTGACTTCATGGCAGGCCGTTTCCTGCAGAGCCTCGACCGGATTCACCGCCTCGGGCTCGCCCCTGGTACTGACACGCACGTCACAGTCATCGCGGCGCGTAACACTATCGACGAGGTGGTCGAGATACGGCTGGACCAGAAGCTGGAGTTCATGGGCAGGATCCTCGATGACCCCACTGTTCAGCAGCTCGCTGACCTGCAAGAAGAACCGGCGGTAGCCGCCGGTCTCGCTCCGAGTGACATCGAGGCTCTGCTGAGGCATATGGGAGGAGCGTAGCGCTGAGTGATCAGGCTCCTCGTGCTCCATCCGAACAGAGGGGGGAGGCGCTCTACCCGGATAGACAGGTAAGAGCGGGGCGGTGGGAGACTCGTGGTGCCAAGTGTCCAAGAGGCAGTGCATGATCATGATCTCTGGGACACTTGAGATCGGTTTTGAGTCACTTCCGGAAGGAGCGCTATGCACCCCCGCGGTCGCCAGCGTCCGCAGTTCACCCAGCCGCTGACCTCGTTGGAGATCTGCGCTGGAGCAGGCGGGCAAGCCGTTGGGCTGCATAACGCCGGATTTGATCACTTGGCGCTGGTGGAGTGGGACCAGCACGCTGTGCGGACACTCAGGGCGAATGTGCACGACTGGCCAGGGTGGGACAAGTCGCGTATTGATGCGCTGGAACCGATGGACGTCAGGGAATTCCTTGGATCCAAAGTTCACACGAGTCTTGGTCTTGAGAAGGGCGATCTCGATCTGCTGGCTGGCGGAGTTCCGTGCCCTCCATTTTCTCTTGCGGGTAAGCGGCTAGGCAAAGATGATGAGCGCGACCTGTTTCCCGATGCGCTGAGGATTATCAGAGCGCTGCGGCCCAGGGCTGTAATGATTGAGAATGTTCGAGGGATTCTGGAGCCTCCAGAGGTCTTCATTGATTACCGCAGAGATATCCTGAAAGAGCTTGACGGGCTTGGCTATGTGATTCCTGAAATCAGCAAAAGCTGGTCGGCTGAAAGGCAGGACAGGCAGATGCGCCAGGTTTGGCGCAGGATGGATGCGAATAAATTTGGCGTCCCTCAACTTCGCCCCCGCGCAATTCTCGTGGCTATTCGCAAAGATATCTTGGAATCATCTGGCGTGAATTTCCTTTGGCCGCTTCAGCTTGAGGGGAAGCGGGCAACCGTGGTGGATGAACTTGCGGCGAGCATGGAAGCCCGCTGCCGGAAGTTCTGGGACAAGAACAAGGACGGAGAGCGCGCGAAGCCTGGCGAGCGCTCAGGCAAGCACGTTTACCAAGACTGGCTGCGCAAGGCAACTGAGGCCGCCGAAGCAGGCAAGGGCATCGCTCCGACCTTGGTGGGTGGCTCTAGGAAGCACGGAGGGGCGGACCTCGGTCCTACCAGGGCCAAGCGTGCCTGGGAAGCCCTAGGGGTGGATGCCATGGGTCTCGCGAATGACCCCAGTGAGTGTGACCCTGAGCGTGACCTCTTTCGGGAGGCTGGACCTATGTTGACCGTTGAGCAGGCTGCTGTCATCCAAGGCTTCCCCGAGGCCTGGAAATTCCCGGGGAGGAAGACGGCAAAGTATCGCCAGGTAGGAAATGCTTTTCCGCCCCCTGTAGCGGAAGCGGTAGGGCGGGCTATCGCGGCGGTTCTGCGTCCCGAGCAGCGCGATGATCTGCTACATGGGTATGAAATGGAAAACGACGGTTCCGAGATTGCCGCACCCCGTCTAGAGCAGATGTCCTTCTCGTTGTCAGGTGTGTCGTGAGTTAATTGTCCGGCGCGCAATGACAGTTGCGGTGATCGTGTTCGCGCAGGCGTCGGACGGCTCGTGTTCCCAGAATCGGAGCACAAGCCATCCGGCTTCCTTGAGTCGCTCATCGGTGTCGCGGTCACGCGTTATATTGCGCAGAACCTTTTCGGACCAGTAGCCCGAGTTCGTTTTCGGTGGAACGTAGTGCTCAGGGCATCCATGCCAATAGCAGCCATCAATGAAGACCGCCACCTTCACTGGCCGGAAAACCAAGTCCGCAGTACGACGAAGGTCAGGCAGCGGGCGCGCGCACACCCGGTAACGCAGCCCTTGTGCGTGCACCAAGCGCCGGATCAGCTGCTCGGGTTTGGTGTCGCGATTGCGGATCGCCTGCATGTTGCGACGGCGAGCGGCGGATGAAGCCCAGGAGCCTTCTGGCGCTTCCCACTTGGGATCTTCGGACACACCACAGAGACTAGCTTCGGCGTGGACCTAGTGGTACTTCTGCTGGTCAGAGTCAGGGAGTACGGCAGACGGTTCAGGCTCCTGGAACCAGGTCAACAGGCGCCGTGGGGCCACTCGCTTCTTGGGATTGTCGCGCTTCCGCCGCCCGCGTCAAGGGCGCTCCGCGTCGCCTTCGGCGATGGCCCTTCGGGCCACCCTTGACCCGGGCCGCTCCAGCGCGGGGGAGAAGCGAGCGAGCGGCCCGGAAGGGTGGGTGGTCCGGCCGAGTTCAGGTGGAGGGCGGCCGGGTGG
>NZ_JARGEE010000181.1:0-17827 GCF_033794485.1 Streptomyces sp. MB09-02B | reverse complement strand
GCCGTACGCAGTTCCCCGCCCCAGGGCGTGGAACTGCGTACGGCCGCCGACTTCGCCGGCGACCCGCGCCCCCTGTTCGACCTGGACGCGGAGACCACGGAGGACGAGCCCGGCGACCTCGACGCGGAGTTCGACGACTACGAGCGCTGGCTCGCCGAGACCTACCGCCACCCCCTGCTGGACCACGCCCTGAGCACGGTGGTCGTCATGGACGGCACGCCCGCCGCGTTCACCGCGGTCCACACGGACGGCCGGGACCGCTACTTCACCGCGATGACGGGCACGGCCCGTGCCTTCCGCGGCCGGGGCCTCGCCAAGCTCGCCAAGAACGACTCCCTGCACCGCGCCCGCGCCGCCGGCTACGCGGAGGCGTTCACGGGCAACGACGCCGGCAACGGGCCGATGCTCGCGGTCAACAAGTGGTTCGGGTACGAGGTGTGCGCGACGGAGGTGCGGTATGTCCGTGAACTCGGCTGAGCCCCGGGAGGAGGGGAGCGGGGTGGACGTCGTCCTGCTCAAGGCGGGCCGTACGAAGATCCGTTACCCCGCACGGCTGTTGAGCGACGACGGCATCCGCATCGTGGTCCACGCCGCCTGGGCGACCGAGGGCGTACGGGACTTCGGCTTCGTACGCTTCGGGCCGGGTGACGTGTTCACCGAGTACTACTGGCGTGACCGGTGGTACGCGGTGAAGGAGGTCCGGGACGCCCGGGGCGGGCTGAAGGGCTGGTACTGCGACATCACCAGGCCCGCCACGTTCTCCGGTGGCGAGGTCGTCGTCGAGGACCTCGACCTGGACCTGTGGCGGTCGGCCGACGGCAGGACCGTACTGCGGCTGGACGAGGACGAGTTCGAGGAGAGCGGGCTCGCGCGGAGCGACCCTGAGGCCGCGGCCGCCGCCGTCGCCGCCCTCGACACGCTGGAGGCGCTCGCCACCACCGAGGGCGGCCTGGAGGCGCTGCTGTCCTAGCCGGCACCGGTGCGGCCGTCGTAGCCGGTAGCGGTGGCGGTGGCGGTGGCGGTCAGAGGCTGGCCACGATCGCGTAGCGCTCGTCCTCGACCTCCCTCCCCCACAGCAGCGGGTCGTCCTCCAGCCGCACCAGCTCCGCGTCGGACACGAGGGGCGCCAGGAGCCCGTACAACCGCTCGGCCGGTATGCCGACCGGGCTGACCGTGCCCCACACCCCCTCGACCAGCACGAGCCGGCCTCCGGGCCGCAGCAGTCCGCGCCAGTGGCGCAGCACGCGGCCCGGGTCGGGCAGGGTCCACAGCACATGGCGGACGAGGACCACGTCGAACCGCTCCTCGCCCACGGGCGGGGCCGCCGCGTCGCCGACGAGGAACACGGCGGGACGCCCGGCGAGCTTGGCGCGGGCCAGGGCGACCATGGCCGGGGAGGAGTCCACCCCGGTCACCCGGTGCCCCTGCTCGGTCGCGAGGAGTGACAGGCTGCCGGTGCCGCAGCCGACGTCCAGCACGTCGCAGGCGCGCCCCGGCAGCCAGTCCCGCAGCCGGGCCGCCCAGGCCTCCCGGACGGCGGGTTCCCGCAGGCCATGATCGGGTTCGTCGTCGAAAGCGGGGGCTTCCGCGTCCCAGTCGACGGCCCTGGGAGGCTCATCTGCCGCCGGGTTCTTCGGTGTTCGCGGAGCCGGGGAGGTTTCGCCGTCGTCGATGTTGGTCATGCCGCCAGAGTGACACCTGCCACTGACAGTCCAGATGGTGACAGCCGCCACTGACAGAGCACGAACGATGAGTAACGCTCCCGGAAAAGGTCTACCTCCGTGAAAACGCGGAACACGGTAGACGCAAGGAGGCAGCCATGCGCCGTACGACCGTGCAGAAGCCCCTGAGGAAGTCCACGTCCCGCCGGGTGCGGGACGAGGCCGACGAACGCCCCGTCGAGCGCCGGGAAGTGCGAAAGGACATCGCGCGCACCTGGTGGCCGGACGGCTGAGCCCTCGCGCGCCGGCCGCGAGCACGTACGCGCGTCCACCGACTCCAGCAACCTCCAGCAATTCCATCGACTCCCGCAGCAGCCCCGACGCCCGGACCGCGGGCGTCGGGGCGTGCGTACCACCCCCTGGCCTCGAAGGCCCCGATCAGGCCCCTGACCGCAGGGTGCGGTCCAGCAGGTCCAGCAGGGCCGTCCAGTGGCGTTCCGTCGCCTCGGCGTCGTACGCGGCGGTGTCGGCCTGGGTGTAGCCGTGCGGGGCGCCCGCGTAGACCTCGGTGCGGTGGCGGACGCCGGCCTCGGTGAGCGTCTTGTCGAGCAGGTCGATCTGCTCCGGGGGCAGGGACGGGTCGTCGTCGGCGTGGCCGAAGTAGACCTCGCCGGTGATCCGGGGCACCGTCAGGTGCGGGCTGTCCGGGGCGTCGGTCGCCAGGCCTCCCCCGTGGAAACCGGCCGCGGCGGCGACCCGTTCGGGGAAGGCACCGGCCGTGCGCAGGGCCAGCCGGGCACCCATGCAGTACCCGGTGATCCCCACCGGCCCGTCGGCGGCTCGCGGGCTGTCGGCCAGCCACCCCAGGTACGCCGCCGCGTCCCGCAGCGCGAGGTCCGGCGTCAGCGCCAGCATGGCCGGCAGGATCTGGTCCCATATCTCCGGGCGCGCGGCAGGGTCGATGAACTCGGGCAGGTCGAACACCGGGGTCCGCCCCGACCGGTGGAAGACGTTGGGCACGAGGACCGTGTACCCGGCACCGGCCAGCCGGTCGGCCATCCCCCTCAGGTGCGGCCGGAGCCCGAACGCGTCCATGTAGAAGAGGACCGCCGGATGCGCGTCGTCGTCGTCGGGGTGGACGAAGTAGGCGTCCACGGTGCCGTCCTCGGTGACGATGTCCACGGATGTTCCGCGTACGGCGCTCATGTGCGGGTCCCTTCTCTACGGCGGGTACGAATCCACGACGGGGTACGAATCCACGACAGGTACGAACGGGCCCAGTGTCACGCACCGAGGTAAGAAACGGATCTTCGGCAGTCTTCCAACAGCCCTTCCTGAGCCCTTGGTTAGCCCATCCTTAACGCCACCATAAGGATCCCCCCGCACCCGCCCTCAGCAGGCGATTCCGCGGTTCCTTGGGGCTAGCTTGCTGATCGCCCCCGGCATCCGGGACCACCCGGGAGCCGTTCAGGACCGTTTCGAGGAGTGCGCCGCCATGCCCGCTGCCCGCCGCGAGGCCACCGTGTCCGCCACCGCACGTGTCGTCGGTGCGCTGGGGAAGGTCGGCGCGCTGGGGGCGGTCGGCGCCGTCCCGCTCGCCCTGACCGTGTTCGCCGCAGGACCGGCCGTGGCGCACGGGTCACTGGGCGACCCGGTGAGCCGGGTGGCGCAGTGCTACGCGGAGGGCCCCGAGAGCCCGAGGTCGGCGGCCTGCCGGGCGGCGGTCGCGGCCGGCGGCACCCAGGCGCTCTACGACTGGAACGGCGTACGGATCGGCGACGCGGCCGGCCGCCATCGGGAGCTGATCCCGGACGGCGAGCTGTGCGGTGCGGGCGACGAGGCGTTCAAGGGCCTCGACCTGGCCCGTGCCGACTGGCGGGCGACGAGCGTGCGCGCCGGGTCGTACGCCTTCGCGTACCGGGTGACGGCCCCGCACAGGGGGACGTTCAAGGTGTACGTCACCAGGAGCGGCTACGACCCGTCCCGGCCGCTCGCCTGGGACGACCTCGACCTGGCGAACCCGGTGGCGACCGCCACCGACCCGGCCGCGTCGGGCGGCTTCCACAGGTTCTCGGGCACCCTCCCGCAGCGCTCCGGCAGGCATCTGCTGTACACGGTCTGGCAGCGCTCGGACAGCCCGGAGGCGTTCTACTCCTGCTCGGACGTCTCCTTCGGCGGCGGTTCGGGCGGGGACAGCGCCTCGGCGCCCTCCGAGGAACAGATCGAGCGGGGCGCCGACCAGTCGACCGTCGAGCACGGCGGCCACGGCGACAACGACGCGAGCGCGACGACGGACCCGACGCCGAAGGCATCGGCGACGGCGCGGGCGTCGGCCCAGGGGTCCGCGGGGGCCGCCTCCGACGACGCGTCGCCGACCGCGAAGTCGACGACGGCGGGAAAGTCGGTGGTGGGGACCGGTTCGGGCGGCCTCGCGGAACCCGCCGGCGGCGAGGACGGCCTCGCCGACACCGGCGGCGACGGTCTGACCCCGTATCTGGCCCTCGGCGGCGCGGCCGTCCTGGCGCTCGGTTCCTCCCTCCTCTTCGCCGCGGCCCGCCGCCGCGCGACGACCGGTGGCCGGCACGGCCGATGACGACTTCCGGGGCCTGTCGGGCGGCTCAGGCCGGACAGGCCCCGGCGGAACGTACCGGCACGTGTCAGCCGACGACCGACAGGCAGGTCGTCGGGGTGGCGTGGGCCGGGTCGAGGGCGTTGACGACCTCGTGGAACGCGATGCGGTCGAGGAGCCCGATGGCCGCGTGCTCGGAGAGGTCGAGCGCGCAGAGGTCCTGGATGACGATGTTGCGTACGTTCGGCCCGTCGAGGAACTGGGACCGGTACGGCGTGACCACCTCGTCGTACTTGGTGGCGAGGACCGTGTAGGTGACGCCGGGGACGGTGTCGCCGCCCGCGTTGAGCTTGGTCAGGAAGGGGGACCCGACCACCTGGTCGGCGAGGGCCGGGGTGGCGGTGGAGAGCAGGTCGCCGGCGCCGGGGAAATGGTCGAGGAGCTGGGTGAGGCCGTTCAGGGTGGTGCCGTGGTTGGAGGGCGCGATGCCGACGAGCGCGTTCACCTCGGCGGCCCCGCCGAGGAACTTGAGGTAGTAGCGGGGCATCATGCCGCCCTGCGAGTGGCCGACGAGGTCGGCCTCGGCGGCGCCGGTCGCGGCGAGCACCCGGTCGACGAAGGCGTCGAGCTGCTCCGCCGACTTCTCGATGGGACCCAGGCCGTTGAAGAAGGCGACGCCGGGGAGTTGGCCGTAGTCGAGGGAGTAGACGCAGTAGCCGCGGTTCACCAGGTACGGCGCGAGGCCCAGCCAGTTGTCGACGGAGTTCGCGAACGTCCCGTGGACGAGGACGACCGGGCGGGGGTGGGCGCTGGAGGGTGTGCAGGAGTAGTCGTTCCAGCCACGGCTCGGCGCCGCGGCCGAGTCGGCGGCCTGAGCGGCGGTGACGGGCACGAGGGTCGCCGCGGCGGCCAGGCACAGGGCGGCCAACGGTCTGATCAGGCGCTTCCAGGGCAGCATCGGGTGATCTCCTTGCGGCTCAAGGGACGTGCGACGACGTTCGCCCTGTGATCCGGATCACGAGGATGCTGTTCTTCTCGCCAAGTTACGGGCGAGTAGGAAAAGGGGGAAGTTACGCGTCAGTAAAAACTTCAAGTGATGATCGGGACCACTGACACGTGACGTCGAACCGTCACCAGGCGGGCTTGATGGGACCGTAGGGCGCGATACGCAGCAATCGGTCGCGCAACGCCCGCACCTCACCCGCTCCGCCGAGCGTCTCGGCCCACGCCGCGACCACCTCGGCCGCCGCCTCCTCCGCCGCCCGCGTGCAGGCCCAGCCGCGTTCGGTCAGCACGACCAGCCGGGCGCGGGCGTCCCTCGGATGCGGCCGGCGCTCCACATAGCCCTTGCGCACGAGTTCGTCGGCCAGCTGACTGGCCGCCTGCTTGGTCACCCCGAGATGGGCGGCGAGATCGGTGACCGTCGCACCGTCCGGAGCGAGCCGGGCGAACGCGAACCCGTACGAGGGCCGCCCCTCGAAGCCGCGGGCGGCGACCCCTTCGTCGATACGGCGCGTCAACTCACCGGCGGCGGCGAGCAGGGCGGCGGACAGGGCCAGGGCTTCGGAGTTCTGCACGCCTGCATTGAAACACCCTTGACGAATCGGTCAAGCAGCTTGACCATAAGGAAAGTAGTCAAGCTCCTTGACCATTTCGTCCGAAGACTTCCGAGGACCCGAAGACTTCCGGATTCGAAGAACTCCGAATCTCCGAAGACTTCGACTTCCGAGGACTTCCCGAAGGCACCCCGAGACCCCAGGAGGCCCGTATGCCTGTCGTCCGTTCGTCCGAAGCCGTCGTCCACGAGATCCACGGCGCCCGTTTCGTCTCGTACGCCACTCCGCTCACCGGCAGCAGGGAACTGGCCGCCTGGCGGGGCGAGATACCCGCCGGGACCAGGGCGCCCGCGCACACCGTCAACCGGGAGGAGATCTTCCACCTCCTCGGCGGGGAACTGCTGATCACCCTCGACGATCACACCCACCGCGTCACGGCGGGCGACACGGTGATCATCAACGCCGGCACGACCGTCACCGTGGAGAACCCGACGACCGAGGTCGCCACGTCCTGGGTCACCACCTCCGTCGGCCTGGAGGCGGAGCTGGCCGACGGCACGCGGATCGCGCCGCCGTGGGCCAACTGATCGCCCGCCCGGGGTGTCACGCGGCCAGCGTCCCCGGCATCACCGCGTGCGGGCCGAACTTGGCGCGGGCCAGGTCGGCGACCTCCTCGATACGGCGGACCTTCTCGTCGACGGGGTCGAAGGCGAGCTGGTGCGAGGCCTGGTCGGCGGGGGTGAGCCCCTCGGCGCGCAGGGCGACCGCGCGGACGCGGGCGCGCTGGAGGCCGAGGGCGTCGTACAGGGCGTAGGCGGTCGCGGTCAGCGCCGGGGAGTGCGCGGTCGGCTCCTTGAGCGTGCGGGTGCGGGTCGTCGAGGACCGGTCGGCGTAGCGGACGGTGAGGGTCAGGGTGCGGCAGACCTTCTCCAGGGCGCGCAGCCGGGAGCCCAGCTCCCCGGCGCCGGCGAGCAGGGCGCGGCGGTGCCGGTCCGGGTTCAACTCGTCGTACGGGAAGGTCTGTTCGGTGGCGAGTGAGCTGGCGACGGCGTTCGGCACCACCCGCCCCCGGTCGACGCCGTTGGCCTTCTCGTACAGGTCACGGCCGGTCCGCGCACCGACCAGACGCTGCAGTGTGGACAGGGGTGCGCAGGCGACCCCGCCGAGGGTTTCGAGGCCGTACTCCCGCAGGGTGCGGGCGGTCGCGGTGCCGACGCCGGGCAGCGCGCCGACGGGCAGTTCGGCGAGGAAGTCCACGACGAGGTCTTCGGGCACCGCGCAGGGCGATCCGGGTGCCGCCGCACCCAGCGCCAGCCGCGCCGTGAGCGGTCCGGGCCCGGCGCCGATCACGCAGTCGACGCCGTACAGCGCGAGGGCGCGGACCCTGATCAGCCGGGCCAGTTCCTCGGTGTCCCGGCCGAAGTACCGTTCGGCGCCCCGGAGATCGGCCAGCGCGCCGTCCGGCGGCAGCGCCTCCACGACCGGGGTGAAGTCCTCGACCAGACCGAGGAGACCGGGCAGGGCGGCTTCGTACCCGGACGGCAGCTGGAAACGTACGCAGAGGATGGTCATCCCGCACTCCCTGGGCTCTGGTGCCACAACTTCCGTATCTGAGAAGGACCTTGTGAGGGCTCTTCGCCCGCGGGCCGCAGATCGGCCCATGGATGCATCTCGTATCGGGTGGGCATCCGGATCCGCCGCCCGGTGTCGCCGCGCCGCCCGCCGCCACCCTCGGGCGCACCGCCGTTCCCGCTGTCCCCGGTGTCCATGGGTTCCGGCTCCGCCAGCCGCGGTGCCACCGCGTCGAGGCCGCCCTCGCGCCGCAGCTCCACCAGTTCGGCGAGGTTCCAGGCGGCCGCGCCCACCACGCTGAGGCTGCGCGGTCCGCGCCGCTGCACCACTCCGCGCACCAGCAGCAGCCAGGAGTGGAAGACGGTGTGGGCACAGGCGTCGTGGGAGTCGTCGAAGAAGGCGAGGTCGACCAGGCCGGTGCCGTCGTCGAGGGTGGTGAAGACGACCCGCTTGCCGGAGCGGATGGGCGGGGTCTGGGTGGCCGCCTTGGCCCCCGCGACCAGCACCGTCTCGCCGTGCCGCGCCGCGCGCAGCCGCCGCGCCGACACCACGCCCAGCTCGTCGAGGAAGGCCCGGTGGTCGTCCATCAGATTGCGCGAGACATCCATCGACAGTACGCCCAGCTCGGCGCTGAGCCGTTCGGCGGAGGACAGGTCCGGCAGACCGGCCGAGGCGGTCTGCCGGCCCCCGGACAGCGGGAGTTGGCCGCCGCCCGCGCCCCGAGCGCCCCGGTGCAGTTCGGTCAGGTGCAGTTGCAGATCACGCCGGTTGGCGCCGAACGCGTCCAACGCGCCGATCTGGGCGAGCCTTTGGGCGAGCGGCCTGCTCGGCCGCGCCCGTTCCCAGAAGTCCAGCAGCGAGGCGTACGGCTGCCCGTCCGCGATCCGCGCCGCCTCGGCCTCACTGATGCCGTGCACATCGGAGAGCGCGAGCCGGATCCCCCAGGCCTTCTCCTCCCCCGACCCCCTTGATTCAGACACCAGTTCGATACGGTGGGCGACCGCGGACCGGTTCACGTCCACCGACAGGATCGGCACCCCGCGCCGCCGCGCGTCCGCCAACAGCAGCCGCTTCGGGTACATGCCGGGATCGTGCGTGAGCAGCCCTGCGTAGAAGGCCGCCGGATGATGGGCCTTCAGCCACGCCGACTGGTACGTCGGCACCGCGAAGGCCACCGCGTGCGCCTTGCAGAAGCCGTACGACCCGAAGGCCTCGACGATCTCCCAGGTCCGGGCGATCGTCTCGGCGTCGTACCCCTTCGCGGCGGCGTGCTGCGCGAACCAGACCCGGATCCGCCCCTGCGACTCGGGGTCGGACAGCCCGCGCCGCACCCGGTCGGCCTCGTCCCGGCCGCAGCCGGTCATGAGGTGCACGATGTCGATGACCTGCTCGTGGAAGACGACCACGCCGTACGTCTCCCGCAGCGGCTCCGCCAGGTCCTCGTGCGGGTAGCGGGCCGGCGCCCGTCCGTGCCGGGCCGCGATGAACGGCCGCACCATGTCGGCGGCGACCGGCCCCGGCCGGAACAGCGAGATGTCCACCACGAGGTCGTGGAAGGTGGCCGGCTGGAGCCGCCCCACCAGGTCCCGCTGCCCCGGCGACTCGATCTGGAAGCAGCCCAGCGTCTCGGTGGAGCGGATGAGTTCGTACGTCGCCGGGTCGCCCGCGCCCCGTTCGAAGTCGAGCGCGTCCAGGTCGACCCGCTCCCCCGTCGCCCGCGCCACCTCCGCCACCGCGTGCGCCATCGCCGACTGCATCCGCACCCCCAGCACGTCGAGCTTGAGCAGCCCGAGGTCCTCGACGTCGTCCTTGTCGAACTGGGACATGGGCAGCCCCTCGCCGCTGGTCGGCATCACCGGCGTACGGCGCAGCAGGGACGCGTCGGAGAGGAGCACCCCGCACGGATGCATGGCGACCCCGCGCGGGAGCGCGTCCAGCGCCTCGACCAGCTCCCACAGCCGGCCGTACCTCTCCTTCTCCCCCGCCAGCTTCCTGAGTTCGGGCAGCTCTTCGAGCGCCGCGCGCGCGTCGCGGGCTCTGATGTGCGGGAAGGACTTGGCGATCCGGTCGATGTCGGCGGGGTCCAGGGAGAGGGCGGCGCCCACGTCCCGGACGGCGTGGCGGACGCGGTACGTCTCCGGCATCGCGACGGTCGCGACCCGCTCGGTGCCGAAGCGGTCGATGATCGCGCGGTAGACCTCCAGCCGGCGCGCGGACTCCACGTCGATGTCGATGTCGGGCAGCGCGACCCGCCGTTTGGACAGGAACCGCTCCATCAGCAGCCCGTGCTCGACGGGATCGGCGTGCGCGATGTCCAGGAGGTGGTTCACCAGGGACCCGGCGCCGGAGCCGCGCGCGGCGACCCGGATCCCCATCTTGCGTACGTCGTCGACGACTTGAGCGACCGTCAGGAAATAGGAGGCGAAGCCGTGGTGGGCGATCACGTCCAGCTCCCGGTGCATCCGCTCCCAGTACGCGCGCCGGGTGTCGTAGCCGTGCCGCACCATCCCCGCGGCCGCCCGCGAGGCCAGTACCCGCTGGGCGGTGCGGCGGCCCGCGCCGACGAGACGCGGCTCGGGGAAGTGGACGGTGCCGAGGCCGAGGTCGTCCTCCGGGTCGACCAGGCACTCGGCGGCGGTGGCCCGGGTCTGCTCCAGCAGCCGGTACGCGGTGTCGCGGCGGTACCCGGCGGCCTCGACGACCCGCTCGGCGACGCCCAGCATGGCGTCCGCACCCTTGAGCCAGGCCTCGCCGGAGTCCAGCTCCCCCCGGGGGTCGACGGGGACGAGCCGCCGGGCCGCGTCCAGGACGTCGGCGACCGGGCCCATGCCGGGGTCGGCGTACCGGACGGCGTTGCTGAGCACGGGCCGTACCCGCTGCTCGGCGGCGAAGCCGACGGTCCGGGCGGCCAGCCGCAGCGAACCGGGGCCGGTGCCCTCGCGCCCGTGCCACACCGCTTCGAGGCGCAGGGCGTCGCCGTACGTCTCCCGCCAGGGCAGCAGGAGCTTCGCCGCGCGGTCCGGGCGCCCCGCGGCCAGCGCGCGCCCCACGTCGGAGGCGGGACCGAGAAGCACGGTGAGGCCCTCGGCGCCACACTCCGACCAGGGCAGCAGCGGCGGCACCTCGCTCCCGCTCCTCTCCGGGCCGCCGTCCGCATGCGCCGCCGAAACGATTCTGCACAGCTCGGCCCAGCCCTTGGCGCCCTCCCGGGCCAGGAACGTCACCCGGGGTGTCGACTCATCGAGGAAGGCGCCGCCGCGCACGGGGGCCCGCCGCCGCACCTGCCGTCCGGAAGGTGCGGGCGCCCCCACCGCCAGCTCCACCCCGAACAGCGGACGGACCCCGGCCTCGGCGCAGGCCTTGGCGAACCGGACGGCGCCCGCGAGGGTGTCCCGGTCGGTGAGCGCGAGGGCGTCCATGCCTCGCTCGGAGGCGCGCTCGGCCAGCCGCTCCGGGTGCGAGGCCCCGTACCGCAGGGAGAACCCGGAGACGGTGTGCAGATGCGTGAACCCCGGCACACGCACCTCCCGCACTCGATCCACCAGTCGCCCAGCCACTCGCCCAGCCACTCGATCGGCCAGTCGATCGACCACTCGATCAGCCACTCGGCTCGAACATCAGTTCACAGCCTCCTCGCCTCCACCATAGACCACTTTTCGAACTTCTGTACGACAACCATTCGGCCCCGCCCCACCTGCGCAAACGCCACCCGACTCCGACCGTGGGGACATGACACAGACGGCCGGGCCCGCCCACGGATCCTTCCTCGACGAGCTCAAGGACGGGGTCACCCCGCGGGCCGTCCTGCTCGTCGTCGGGGTGCTCGCCCTGCAGCTGCTCTTCATCGCCTCGTACGTGGGGGCGCTGCACCACCCGAAGCTCAGGGACGTGCCGTTCGGGGTGGTCGCGCCACGAGCGGCGGCCGAGCAGGCGGTGACCCGGCTGGAGGGCCTGCCGGGCGAGCCGCTGGACC
This sequence comes from Streptomyces sp. MB09-02B, assembly GCF_033794485.1. Taxonomy (NCBI): domain Bacteria; kingdom Bacillati; phylum Actinomycetota; class Actinomycetes; order Kitasatosporales; family Streptomycetaceae; genus Streptomyces; species Streptomyces sp. MB09-02B. The sequence goes on along the minus strand of NZ_JARGEE010000181.1, from coordinate 6,496 downwards.
CGCGGACGGTGACGGACCGCTCGGCGGCGCGCGAGCAGATCCTGGACCGGGAGATCGACGGCGCCCTGCTGATCGACCCGGCCGGCACCACCGACACCCTGCTGGTCGCCTCCGGCGGCGGACGCACCCTGGCCAACGCGCTGGCCACCCTGGCCACCGCGTTGGAGCGGTCCGAGGGCCGCACGGTGCGGACGGTGGACGTGGCCCCGGCCGACATCGGGGACGCCAACGGGCTCACGTCCTTCTATCTGGTCGTCGGCTGGTGCGTGGGCGGTTATCTGTGCGCGTCGGCGCTGGCGATGAGCGCGGGGGCACGGCCCACCAACATCCGGCGCGGGGTCATCCGCCTCGGCGCCCTCGCGCTGTTCTCGGTCCTCGGCGGACTCGGCGGCGCGGTCATCGCCGGCCCCGTCCTGGGCGCCCTGCCGGGCAGCGTGGCGGCGCTGTGGGGACTGGGGGCGCTGGTCGTCTTCGCGGTGGGCGCGGCCACGCTGGCGCTCCAGTGCGTCTTCGGGATCGCCGGCATCGGCGTGGCCGTCCTGCTGGTGGTGGTCGCGGGAAACCCGAGCGCGGGCGGCGCGCTGCCGCCACCGCTGCTCCCGCCGTTCTGGGCGGCGATCGGCCCGGCACTGCCACCGGGAGCGGGTGTCTGGGTGGCCCGCTCGATCGCGTACTTCGAGGGCAACGCCATCACCGGCCCGCTGCTGGTGCTCTCCGCCTGGGCAGTGGCAGGGGCCGCCATCACCGTGGTGATGGCGGCCCTGAGGAAGAAGCCGACGGATCGGCCGGTCGGCTGATCCGCTGTCAGCCGATCTGTGTGCCGGTCGCCGACAGCGCCTCGGTGACGGGCTGGAAGAACGTCTCGCCGCCCGAGGTGCAGTCGCCGCTGCCGCCGGAGGTGAGGCCGATGGCCTTGTCGCCCGAGAAGAGCGAGCCGCCGCTGTCGCCGGGCTCGGCGCAGACGTCGGTCTGGACGAGGCCGTTGACGATGTCGCCGTTGCCGTAGTTCACGGTGGCGTCGAGGCCGGTGACCGTGCCGCTGTGGACCTGGGTGGTCGAGCCGCTGCGGGTGACCTTCATGCCCACGGTCGCCTCGGCGGCCCCGGAGATGGCCTGCGTGGAGCCGTTGTAGAGGTTGACCTCGCTGGGGTGGTCGACGTCGGCGGTGTACTTCACCAGGCCGTAGTCGTCGCCGGGGAAGCTGGAGTCGGCGTTCTCGCCGATGACCTGGCCGCCGGCCGACCACGTGGAGATGCCCTCGGTGCAGTGACCGGCCGTCAGGAAGAACGGCTCGCCGCCCTTGACCACGTTGAAGCCGAGGGAGCAGCGGCCGCTGCCGCCGGTGATGGCGTCGCCACCCGCGACGAAGGGCTTGTACTCGCCCTTGGTGCGCTTGAGTTCGGCCTTGGCGCCGAGGCCGTCCACGACCTTGGTGAGTCTCGCCAGTTCGGCCTTGGAGACGGTGCGGTCCGCGGTGACGACGACCTTGTTGGTGGTCGGGTCGGTGGCCCAGGCGGTACCGGGGATGGTGGCGTCCGTCTTGAGGGTCGTCCGGGCGCTCTTCAGCTCGGCGAGGGAGTTCTCCACGATACGGGCCTTGGCGCCGGCCGCCTCGACGGTCTCGGCGGCTGCCTCGTCGAGCACGTTGACGACGAGGAGCTTGCTCTCCGCGTCGTAGTACGTGCCGGCCGCGTCGGCGCCGAGGTCCGCGTCGAGGGTCAGGGCGAGCTTTCCGGCCGCCGTGATGGAGAGCGCTTTCAGCTCGGGGGTCGGCGCGGTCTCACTCGCGTTCGCAGTCTGGAAGGTCACTCCCGCGGCGACCAGTGCGGCGATACCCGCACCCGTCACGACGACACGGCGCCTGGATATGCGTCGGTGCTTCAACTTGCGTCCTCCTGTGGGGGGTTGACCGAGGGGGGTGTGGGGCCCCGCTCGGCCGGAAGGCGTACGGGCAAGGAGGCGACAGACGGTAAAAACGCCGCGTCCATGCCAACTGTGCGGCGACAACTATTCCTAGGCGCACAGGGAGCACACAAGGTCGACTTCAGGCCGAGCGCACACCGAGGGCGCACGCCCCGTATGTCATTACCGTCCGGTAACGCCCCACCTGACGGTCACAGTAATTCGCACTGCAAACACGCGAAGCAACGACCTCGTCGACAACGGGTGAGGTCTAGTCCTGGCTGAAAAGCATCTGCCGCGGAGCGGCACTTCACGAGCGGGCTCGGGGCGAAGCCGCTGCTTTGCAGGGGCGCGGAGACCGCGCCGGAAGCCCCACCGGCCCGCGACCGCCCCACCGGACAGTCCTCGCGAGGCGTCCCGCACGCCACCGGAACAACGACGAGCCCCCGCACACATGGTGTGCGGGGGCTCGCTCGCCGCCGGGCCGTGGACCTGCCCGTCTCCGTCCTGCTGCGACTGAGTGGGGAACCGGCGCCGGGGGGAAATGCGCCGGCTCCCGTTCAGCCTGGGGAACTGCCGATCGTCGGCCTAGTAGACCGAGACGCCGTACGCGCTCAGGGCCTCGGTGACCGGCTGGAAGAAGGTCGTACCGCCGGAGCTGCAGTTGCCGCTGCCGCCGGAGGTCAGACCGTACGCCACGCCGTTGCTGCCGTAGAGCGGGCCGCCGGAGTCGCCTGGCTCGGCACAGACCGTGGTCTGGATCATGCCGTAGACGACGTCGCCGCCACCGTAGTTCACGGTCGCGTTGAGAGCGGTCACGCGTCCGGTACGGGTACCGGTGGTGGAGCCGGTGCGGATGACGTTGGTGCCCACGCTCGGGGTGGCCGCGCTGGTGATGTTCACGTTGCCCGCGGTGCCGTCCTTGACGATGGACGTGTTGCTGTAGCGCACGATGCCGTAGTCGTTGGTCGGGAAGCTCGACCCGGTGGTCGGGCCGAGGACCGTGGTCCGGCCGGAGTTGGAGTACCAGGTGCCGGCGCCGTCGGTGCAGTGACCGGCGGTCAGGAAGTAGTAGGTGCTCCCGCTGCGGACGTTGAAGCCCAGGGAGCAGCGCCAGCTACTCGCATAGATGGCGTCGCCGCCCTTGATCAGCTTGTTGAACTTGCCCGGGGTCCGCTTGATCGTCAGGGCGTCGGCGTTCTCGCCCGCCGCCTCCTTGATCTTCGCGAGCTCACCCTGGGAGACGGTGCTGTCGATGGTGACGACGACCTTGTCCGTCGCCGGGTCGATCGCCCAGGCGGTGCCCGGGACATCGGCCTTGAGCACCGATGAGCTGGCGCTCTTGAGCTCGGAGGCACTGAACGTCTGGGTGCCTGCCGCGTTGGCGGTGGGGACCGTGACGGCGGCCGCGGCCGCGAGTCCGGCGGTCACGGCGATCAGCCGGGTCCGTCTCGCTATGCCGCTGCGGGGGGTGGTGCGCTTGATCCTCACTGTTCGTTCCCTCCAAAGGGAAGTCGGGGGCCCGCGTGGGGTCGGGGCCCGTGAGGCGCAGATCAGGGACATCGGTCCGGATTCCGGACACGCCGTGCCCCTGACAAGGCGCTGGGGGGAAGTATTCGGCCGTACCGCCGACCCACGCAAGGGTGCCTTTCGGCCTCTCGGAACCCAACCGGCGCGCCCTCCATGCCAATTGATCCCACCAGGCCATATGTGCGGGTTCTGTGTGCATCCTTGTCGGCTCCCGGAGGGATCGGCCGACGGGTCGTCGGAGCAGGCCGCAGGGCCCGGAAGCGTCGATCACCACTATCGTCGGCCGGGGTGGAGGCCACCGCCCGAGGCGCCCGGTCGGAGTACCCGGGTCCACCGCCCGGGGGTGTCCGGAAGCACTGCGTTGGGCCGTTCAGCCGTTCGACTCCGCCGCCCGGGGTCGTGGACGGCCTTGAGTACGGCCGCACTTGGCAAGGCGCCCACGTCCGGCGGCGCGTCATGACGCTCCCTCGGTCACGACGTGCCGGTGGGCGGGCAGGGCGAGGCCCAGGTGCTCGCGGAGCGTGCTGCCCGGGTAGAAGGTGCGGAACAGCCCACGGTGCTGGAGCAGCGCCACCGTCCCGTTGACGAGTCGCTCCAGGTCACGGCGCGGCTCGACGGGGACGAGATGGAAGCCGTCCGTGGCCCCGGCCCGGTGCCAGTCGGCGATCAGCTCGGCGAGGGCGACGGGTCCGCCCCGGTAAGGGGGCCGTCCGTGGTCCGTCGCGGCCCTCCCCCGCCGTGGCCCGGCTCGGCCGCGTGTTCCCCACCGCCGAGGTCCACGCGCAGACTCACCAGCACCCGCAGCTCGTCGGGGTCGCGTCCGACCACGGCCGCCCCGTCCCGCAGCTCGGTCCGTACGGCGTCGGCGTGGGCCGGGTCGGCGACCCGCAGGAGTGCCACGTCCGCGTACCGGGCGGCGGCCCCACGGCTCTCCCCCTCGGTCACGTCGACGACCCGCACGGGATGTCCCTGCGACGGCCGGGCCCCCGTCGAAGCCCTCCGGGCCGGGAGCCCGGCATCCTCGACATCCGCGCCACCCCCGAAGCCGACATGACGCGCCTTCACCGGCCCCGTCTCCTCCGCCGTGCCCGGCGCCTCGATCCACCACCCGGCCCGCCCTCGGCTGACCCGGTCGAGCGTCGCCACGGCCGCCCGCACCCGGCACGGCTCGGCGGGCGTCCCCGTCACCACCGGCACCAGCCCGACCCGACCCGGCCCGTCTCCGGCGCCACCCGGGCCGACACCGCGAACGCGTCCGGGCCAGGCCGCGCGGAGGCGTCCCCGACCGTCACGAAATCCAGCGCCCCGCGCTCCGCGAGCCGGCCGAGCTCGACGAACGCCTCCGCGTCGTCCTCCGCCCGCTGATCAATGGCTACGGCCAGGTGCAACCGCCCCCGACCGTACGACGACCCCATCCCGACCGGCCTCTCTCCACTCCGGCCCACAGGACCACGTACAGAAACCACCTCGGCTCGACCTCACGCCGCCGCGCGGTGCCCGAGGTCGCGCAGGAACGCGAGTACGGCCCGGGCCGTCGCGTCGTTCTGACGGAAGGCCGGCCCGCCCGTACGCGGCCGGGTGAACGCTCCCGGCGTACGGCTGTTCGTGCAGGGGCCGAGGGCGAAGCGTCTGGGGTGCGGGCGCCCGGCCCGGTCCAGGACGCGCCCGTCCCCGGGGTCGACGGCGACCAGCCCCTCCGCCGTCTCGACGACACCCCCGTCCTCGTACAGCTCGCGCAGCAACCCGTCCCGCACCCGCGCGACCGTCGGCTCCGGCAGCCGTCCCTCGACCAGCGCCCTCGCCTCGACCGACCTCCCGGGCACGGTGGCACCGGACGCCCGGAACGCCCCGTCCCCGGTGGTCACGGCCATGTCCGCCCCGACGAAGTTCAGGACGCCGGCCCACGACAGCGCGAGCATCTGCCGCAGCCGCAGCCCGGGCGGCCCGGGCGGCCCGGAGGCGAGGTAGGTGAAGAACCCGTGCCACCAGGACCCGACGTCACCGAGCCGGATCAACTGCCCGTAGACGGAGAGCAGTCCGAAGAAGACCCCCAGGTCCGCACTGAACGAGCGATCATGACTGCGCGCCAGATCGGCCTCGGCATAGCCGCGCAGACCGTCCTGCAACTCCTCGTACGATCCGAACCGCACCCCCTCCAGCTGGCGGTCCAGCGCGGCCAGGTCCAGCCGGTCGGCCGGGGCCGGCACCGCCGAGGCCACCAGCGCCGCCCGCTCCCCCGCGTCCGCCGCCGCGTGGATGGTGGTGGACGGTGACGCCCTCGGGCAGGCCGGCCACGGCGTTCTCGTGCATCCAGCGCAGATACGCGCCCTGGGTCCGCCGGTCCGCGAAGGCCCGCCCGTCGAGGCCCGCCCACTCGTACAGGGTGGGCCCCTCCCGTACGGGCCCGTCCATGCTCACCGTCTCGTCGGTGAACATGGTGACGTCCTCGGCCTGCGAGTTCATCCACAGCAACGGTGACTGCTCCGCCCGCCAGATGCGCCCGGCGCCCGGCGGATGGGGATCGACGAGACGGATGTCGAAGCCCGCGCGTCCTCCTCCTGTTGAGCTGAGCCGATCCCACCGCGCGCCCCGATCCCGAGGGGCGCCGTTCGCATTTCCCGCGGCCTTCACACACGCACCGTTCCTGAAGACTGAGCAGGAGTGAGCCTGACTCAGCCGCACGCCCCGAACGGTCTTGAGCGCTCCCCCACTGCCTTAAAGGGCGTGGGAGGTGCCCCCAGGTCCCCGGCGTACTCGACCCCGAGGCAGCGACACGCATCCTGTGCGTGGTCCGATCCCGGGAGGTCGGTTCCCTGTGCGACCTGGCCAGGTGGGTACGACCAGTGGCGACGGGGAGGCCCCGAACCATCTCTCCGGTGGAGCGGGGGCCCCGCCCCGCACGCCGACGCCATATCCGGTGTCCCAGATCGCGCGAGCACGTCAACCCGGACGGCCAAGGGCGCCGCAAGCCAGGAAGCCGACCATCACACGATCGAGTAAAGCGGCCTTATGCGCACTCCTAGGCGAGCAGCGCCAAACCCCTCCCCTCGCGTTCCCCCGTTCC
>NZ_JARGEE010000180.1:0-17864 GCF_033794485.1 Streptomyces sp. MB09-02B | reverse complement strand
CACCCCCTCCTATTCCCCCTCACCCGTACCCGCCGGTTATCACCTGGTCAGGGACGAGACCCTGGGCATCTCCTTCCCCGTCCCGGACGGCTGGCGGACGGGCAAGCAGACGTCCGAGTCGGTCACCTACACCGACGAGACGGGACTGGTCGAACTCACCATCGGCGTCGTGGACCCCGCCGGCTCGCACCCCGAGGCCCACTTCGAGGACATCGAGGCCAACACCAAGATCAATTACCCGGCCTCGTACCGGCGTCTGCGGATGGAGCGGACCACCTTCCGCGGCGAACCGGCGGCCGTCTGGGAGTTCACCTTCCGGGGCCGGGCCCGGACCTTCCGCGCCATCGACCTCGGATACGGCCGCGAGGGCGAACGGGAGTACGACATCTACCTCTCGGCCCCCGACCTCGACTGGGACGTCTACCGCCCCGTCTTCGACAAGGTCAAGGACGGCTTCACCACCCACGCCTCCCTCAAGGCCCCGTGAGCGCCCGTCCCCCGGTCGGCGCCACACGCAGCCGGAACCCCGCGATTCGGTGCTCCGGCCACGCCCGGGCGTACTCGGGCGGCCCGCCGCCCGGTGCGACGAGTGCCGCCACCGGCATGCGGTCGGCGGTGCGCAGGATGCCGTCCCGGGTGATGTTGGCGTTGTTGCCGCTGGTGTGGGCGGAGGAGCAGCCCGCGTAGTAGGCGATGGGGATGGCGTAGTCGCCGGTCAGCAGACAGGGCGGCCGTACACCGAGGCGCCGCAGTTCCGCGGCGACCCGGTCCCAGTCGCGGTGGAACGCGGTGGTGCGCGTGACGGTGCGTTCCAGCACCGCGTACTGCACCGCCAGGTGCCCGACGAGCCCGAACGCCACCAGCGCCCCCACGACCGGTCGCCAGGCCCCGCCCGGCCCTCTGACAAGATCCGTCAGCGCGTCGGCGACCGGGATCGCCAGCAGGGCGTACGCGGGCAGCAGGAAGCGGGGGGCGGCGTACCCGATCAGGAACAGGTACGGAACGGCGGCCGTGGCGGCGCAGACCAGCGGCGCCAGCGTGGGCGTCACCCGTCCGGCCCGGACCGCGACGGCCAGGCCGAGCGCGGCCAGCACCGGCAGGACGAACCACCAGGCGAAGACCGCGGGATGCGGCAGGTCCCCGGTGCACGGCCGGCACAGCGTACGGCCCACCAGGCTGCGCACCTGGTCGTCGACGGCGATGTTCCAGCCCAGCCCGCCCTGGATCCGCGACGCGTCGGCCAGCCGCCGGGCCGGCCCGCCGAACTGGGCGTACGCCTCCACGACCCACGCGAGCGCCCCGGTGGCGAGGCCGGCCGCCATCACGCCCAGGAGCCGCGGCCGCCGCCACCGCCGCACGAGGACCAGGAGCGTGAACAGCGGGAGTGTCACCCACACCGCGTCGGTGGGCCGCATCCACGCCATCAGCGCCGTGGCCGCGCCCGCGCCCCACAACGCCGCCCCGTCCCCCGGGTCGTCCCGTGCCCGCAGGAAGCACCCCACGCAGCCGAGCGCGCCGACCGCGACCCAGTAGTTGGGCATGGCCTGCGGCCCGTAGAAGAGGGTCACCCACAGGGACGCGAACAGCGCCCCGGCGACCGCCGGCACACGCGCCGGGAAGAGTCCCCGCCAAGGCCGCAGGGCGAGGTACAGCCCCACTCCCGACAGCACCGCCAGATACACCCGCAGCGGCGCGGTGGACGACGTCCAGACGACCACCGGTGCCACCAGCAGCGGCACTCCCCGCGTGCGCGGGGCGCTGAAGAACGCCGCCGGCGCGTGCGGGCTGACCTGGCTGACGTACACGGTCTCGTCCCACCCGAGCCCCATCCCCGGCGGTACGAGCAGGAGTTGGGCCAGTGTGAAGGCCCCGGCGACCACGGCGACGGGGCCGAGCCCCGGCGTCACGGCTGCCCGGACGGCGACGGGCGCGACGGCCGGAGCGGCATTGGAGCTCATGCGCATGGACCCATCCCGGGGCGGCACCGACAAGCCTCTGACACGACAAATGCATTCAAAGGGACAAAAGGACGAGCCGCCCGTCATGGCCCGACGCCCCGGCCAACGGCGCGCGGTCCTCCCTCACCCGACCGGCGCAGCAGGCCCGCCCAGCGCACCCGGGCCCGCCCTCTTCCTCGCGGGCCGCCGCTCTGCCTAGCGTGCGCACATGGATCACCGACAGCCGCCGTCCGAGCAGCCCTTCGACGACACCCGACACCCCGACCACCTCGGCCCTTCGGTCCGCTTCGACCACTGCCCCTGGCTGTTCGAGAAAGAGGCGACGGAGGAGCAGCGGGCCTCGCAGCGGGCGCGGCAGCGGTCGCTCGACGGGGACAGCGAGGTGGGTGAGCGCTGCTACGTGGCCGAGTCCGCGGCGGTCCTCCCCGACGTCCTCCGTCTGGGCGACGACTCGTACATCGCCGCCCACGCCTATGTCACCGGCACCCTGACCACCGGCACGGACTGCACCCTGAACCCATTCACCGTGGTCCGTGGCACCGTCTCCCTGGGCACCGGTGTACGCGTCGGCGCCCACACCTCCCTCCTCGCCTTCAACCACTCCACGGCCCCCGACCGGCCGATCCACCTGCAGCCCCAGTCCAGCCGGGGCATCACCGTCGGCGACGACGTCTGGATCGGCTCCCACGTGGTGGTCGTGGACGGCGTGACCATCGGCGACCACTGTGTGATCGGCGCGGGCGCCGTGGTGACGAAGGACGTACCGGCGTGGACGGTGGCCGCGGGGAACCCGGCCCGCCGGATCCGGGACCGGCGGGAGCCGGCGAGCCGGAAGCGAGAGACCCTCGGCAAGGGAGCGGGCACCGCCGGCCCCGACGCGCTGGCGCGGTTCGCCGACACCGCCCGAGCCCAGGCCGCCGACCTCCTGGCCCGCTGCTGGACCGGCGACCGGTACACGGACCGCCCCGGCGCCGCCCCCAGCGTTCGGGCCCACTGCGACGCCGTGGAGATCGCCGACCTGCTGCTGTCGACCGCCCCCGGGCAGCTGGACAGGGCGGAGCACATCGAGCGCCTGGCGTCCCTCCAGGACCGGGAGAGCGGGCTGACACCCGAACTCGGCGAGCGACTTCCCCCCATGGACGCCGACGGCTTCACGGGCGAGGGCCCGGCGCTGTACCACGTCCTGTCCGTGGGGTACGCACTCGACCTGCTGGGCGCCGCCTTCCCTCAACCGGTGCGCGGCGTAGGCTTTATGACGGCCGATCAACTCGTCGCCAGACTGGAGCGGTTGCCGTGGCGGGACGGCGCGTGGGCGGCGGGCGCGTGGATCGACTCCTGGGCCACGGCGGCTCACTGGAACCTCCGGCACCCGGACGGCGCGGGCCTCGTCCCCGGCACCCTCGAAGCCCTCTTCGGCTGGCTCCTCACGCGCGCCGACCCCTGGACCGGCATGTGGGGCACCCCTTCCGCCGACGTCGGCCGGCTGCAGGTGGTGAACGGCTACTACCGGCTCACCCGGGGTTCCTTCGCACAGTTCGGGGTACCCGTCCCCCATCCGGAACGGGTCGTGGACGCGGTACTGGACCACGCCCGCGACACCCGCTATTTCGGTGCGGGCCGGGAGAACGCCTGCAACGTCCTCGACGTCGCCCATCCGTTGTGGCTGTGCGCGCGTCAGTTGAGCTTCGGGGGCGGAAGCGACGGCGGCTACCGGTCGGCCGAGATCCGCGGCTGGGCCGAACAGCGACTCACAGCCGCCCTGTCCCGCTGGCAGGACGGAAGAGGGTTCGGGTTCGGACCGGGTACGGCGGGACCGGGCCCGGAGCCGGGGCTGCAGGGGACCGAGATGTGGTTGGCCATCGTCTGGCTGCTGGCCGATCTGCTGGGCCACTCCGACGCCTTGGGCTACCGGCCCCGTGGGGTGCACCGCCCCGAGCCCGCCGTCGGGACGTGAGACACACCACTTCCCGGAACGTCAGCGTCCGTACTGCTCCTTACGGGTGGTCGCTTCTTCACCCAGGTGCGGGCATCGCGGAGGGGCGGAAAGAGCCTTCGGAGCACGGTGAGGCGGCATACCCCATGACCCACTCGGCCACCACCAATTCCACCCTCATCCGGCGACCCGTGCCCCGGTGCACTACCTTGGGCCGTGAACAGCCGAGCGGCCCACGTTTACCCAATTCTTGCCACATGAAGCCAGAACGGCTGAGCAGCTACTAGGAGCGGGGCTTCCCATGCGTAATGCTGGGAGGTCCCGCGCTTCACTCCACAGCCGCTGGCACGGGAGGGCATCGGGTGGTCAAGACAGTGAAGACGCCGTCCGGCGGACGGACGATCGCCTATGAGACCTGGGGCGATCCGGACGCACACCCGGTGTTTCTGCTGCACGGAACTCCCGGAAGCCGACTCGGGCCCCGGCTGCGCACCTTCGACCTGCACAAGCTCGGAGTGCGCCTCATCGCCTACGACCGACCGGGGTACGGCGGTTCCGACCGCCACGAGAACCGCGCGGTGGCCGACGCGGCCGAGGACGTCGACGCCATCGCCGCGGATCTGGAACTCAAGAAGTACTCCGTGGTCGGCAGATCGGGCGGCGCGCCGCACGCGCTGGCCTGCGCGGCACGGAACATCGGCAGCCAGGTGGCGAGTGTCGCGGCGCTGGTCTCGCTGGCCCCGCCGAGCGCCGCGGGCAACGGCGACGGGCTCGACTGGGACGACTGGCACAAGGAGATGTCCGAGTCCAATGTGTCGACCTATCAGCTGCTCGAACGGCACGCCCCCGATGTGACCGAGCTGGGCGCCCTGCTGGCCCGTAACGCCGAGACGATCCGCCGCGATCCCACCGTGTTCCTGGAGTCCCTGCGCGAGGAGATGCCGAGCGTGGACCGGGTGATCGTCGAGGACGCCGGGATCCGCCAACACCTCCTGCGGAACTACCTGTCGGCGGTGGGCGAGGGGGAGACGGTCGACCCCCGCGCGCCGATGGGCTGGGTGGACGACCTGGTCGCGTTCCGGCGGCCCTGGGGATTCGACCTCAAGGACATCGACGGTTCCGTGCCCGTGATGCTGTGGCACGGGGAACGGGACATCTTCGCCCCGGTCGCCCATTTCCACTGGCTGACCAGGAAGATCCCCACGGCCAAGGCCATGCTGCAGCCCTCCGCGGCCCACTTCGCGGCACTGCCCGCACTGCCCCAGGTGCTGGCCTGGGCCCGGGACTCCGCCGACCGGTGACAGCCGCTGGGACAGGGGCGGCCGACACCGATACCGACACCGGCCGCCCCGTCCCGCGCTCCTAGATCGGGTGCGGCTCCAGGTCGAGACAGCTCAGCTTCCACTCCTTGAGCGCCACCACTCGGGGGTGCTCCCTGCCGATCCGCTTGCTCAGGGCGGACAGAGCGTCATGGTGCTGGGTGCGCGCCTCGTCGGCGCGGCCCAGCCGGCTCAGGACGACGGCATGGTTCCCCGCGCAGGTCAGCGTCGACGGATGGTTGGGCTCAAGGCCCCCCTTGAGCAGTTCGTAGGCCTCCAGGCTGGTTCTACGGGCGGCCTCCCACTCGGCGAGCGCCGCCTGGGCGACGGCCAGGTTCGTCCGGCAGATGAGTACATGCGGGTGGTGCTCGCCGTTGAGCTCGGAGAACCTCCGCTCAGCCTTGTACAGCAACTCCTGTGCCTCGGCGGCTGCTTCCGGGCTGACGGCGCCGATGTCGTGCAGCATCAGCACCGCGTGGTTGACCGAGCAGGCCACCGTCTGGGAGTGGTCCTCCCCCAGGCTCTCTCTCAGGTCTTCGTGCACCTTGCGGATCAGCTTCAGTCCCTCGTCGACCCGGCCCTGGGCGGCGATGTCGCCGGCGAGGCTCATCTCCAGCAGCAGTTGTTCGGAGGACGACTTCTCCCCGTCGGGGGTGGGAGTACTCCTCAGCACGTGACGCACCAGTTCCTCGGCCTCCGCCGCGCGGCCCGCCCTGCGCAGGGAACCCGCCAGACCCTTGACCGTGTTCAGCACGGTCGGCGAGCCCTGGGTGAGGCGAGGATTACGCAGACACCGCTCGTAGGCGCGCTGAAGCAGCGTCACGGACTCCTCGTAGTCCCCGCAGTCACGCAGGTCCCGCCCCAGGTTCACCGCCGACTCGATGGTCAGGGGGTGGTCCTCGAGCTGGATCGCCTCCCGCAGTTCGAGTGTCCGCCGGTCGAGGTCACGAGCCTTGAGGTACTCCCCGGACAGGCGCAGGGCCACAGCGAGGTTGTTGGCCGCGCTGAGGGTCCGCGCATGGTCCTCCCCGTAGATCTCCCCGTACTTCTCGTACGTCTCCTCGTCGTACCGCAGGGCCTCCGACAGCCGCCCCAGCCCGCGCAGGTCCGCGGCGATGCTGCTGGTGGTCATCAGGATGTGCTGGTCGTCCTCGTCCTCCAGAACCGCACGTTGCCGCTCCAGGACCTCCTGGTCCAGGTCGAGGGACTCCTCGTATCTGCCCTGGGCGCGCATGACGTTGGCGATCTGGAAGCGCATGTGGAGGGTCCAGCGTTCGTCCGGGGAGCCGTCCTTGGACCAGTCGACCACCCGCTGAGCGCTGTACTTCATGGCCTGGTTCAGTTCTCCCCGGCGGCGCAGCTGGCGCACCCGGTCCACGAAGAGTTCCCTGATGCCCTCGTCCGCGGTGGTCTTGGCCCAGGGCGTGGCGAGGTGCGGCCAGATGATGCGGTACTTCTCCCAGGTGTTGGGGTTCTCGGGGTCGTCCCCACTGGGCCGGGCCGCGACCAGCGAGCGGTAGACCACCTCTTGTGCCGCCTCGCGCTCCTCCTCGCTCATCATCCCCCGCATGGCTACCTGCATCATGCGGTGCACGGTGATGCTGCGGGCCTTGCGGTCCACCGTGACCAGCGAGAACTTGCTGAGCTCCTTGTACGCGCGGGAGACCGTGCGGACGCCACCCAGCGCCCGGGAGACCTCGAAGCCCTCCAGCAGATCCATGGAGATCGGCTCGGGACCGTAGTACGAACAGATCTGGAGCAGCCGCATCGCCGCCGGGAAGTTCGCTCTCAGTTGCTTGAGGGCGAACTCCCAGGTGTGCTTGACCTCCCCGACGGTGTTGTCGGCCGGAGCGCCCGCGGCATGGGGCTGGAGCTGCTGGATGTAGTCGTGGACGTCGGCCCTGGCCTGCTCGATGTAGGCCGCGGCACGCTCGATCGCGATCGGCAGGTCGCCCAGCGCCTCCGCGATCTGGTAGGCCTCCGTCCGGCCGCAGTCGGGCAGCCGGGTGCGCAGGTGGGCGATGCTCTCGTTCCGTTCGAAGACGGGTACGTCGATGGTGTCCACGAAACGCCCCCAGCCGTCGGCGAGCTGACTGGTGACCAGGATGTGGCCGCGCCTGCCGTCCATCAGGAACTCGAGCAGGTTGCCCGGCTCGGGGACGTTGTCCAGGATCAGCAGGTAGCTGTCGTACCGGTCACCGTCGTTGAGTGCTTCGTGGACGGCCTTGGCCGTGTCGGTCGGATTGGGCCGCTCCTGCAGATCGAGTGTCGCGGCCAGGCGCGCGTACGCCTCGAGGCCCCGGTAGTCCTCCTCGGCCTGGATGTGGTAGACGACGTCGTAGTCACTCTTGTAGCGGTAGGCGAACTCCTGGGCCAGCAGGGTCTTCCCGACACCGCCCATGCCCTTGAGGACGAGCGCTCGGGTGTCCTCCTGCCACAGCTTCTCCCGGATGCCCTCCAGCAGTTCCGTGCGGCCCGTGAAGGACGACGTGCGCAGCGGGACCTGGAAGACCGCGGGCTCGGTCTTCGGGAAGCGGGGGAGTTTGACCTCGGTGCCGGTGAAGTGGCTGTGCGTCAGGGCCTCCCCGCTTCGCCCGAACCACGCCAACAGCGTGTCGCGCCCCTCTTCATGGCTCGAACAGCGGGCCATGTCGGCGAGCTGTTCCGTGAAGGGCGCCTCCAGGGGGACCTGGTCGACCCTCATGGAGACCAGTTGGTGCGTGCGCCGGTCGCTCTCCGCCCAGACCGCTTCCCAGGTCGTACGGAACCGGGACGACCCCTGGTAGTCCTGGGAGAAGATGATCAGCGTGTGCGAGGCCGACTCGACACCGCGCTCGATCTCGTCCCGCACCATCGCGCCCTCGACCGTGCCCTCCTGCGCCAGGTGGACCTTGAAGCCGGCCTGGACCAGGACCGCGCTCGCCCAGTTGGCCCAACTCCTGTCCTGGGGAACGAAGCTGACGTAGACGTCGGAGATGCTGGGCGGCCGATGACGGGTGTACCGCTCCAGGGTCTTGCGGCGCAGCGGCTCGTCGATGCGCGGCATCGAGGAGACCTGGCCGTCCGTGATGACGTCCGCGAGCCTCTCGTAGGCCGACAGCAGGCTCTTGGGGTCCCCGGCCTGCTCGCGGAACGGTGCGAGCGTCTCCTCGTACGAGTAGATGGGCACATACGGGATCTCGACACTGCGCCAGTAGTCCTCGGGATCCCGTTCGGGGAGGTGCTTGCGCACGATCCGGTCGAAGCGGTACTGGATCTGGCCACGTGCCGCGTCCAGTCGGTCCGCCTCGGCATTCTCCACTCGCATGGGGACGGGCAGGATACGGATGTCCCGGTTGCCGTACAGCATCCCGTCGATGCGCTCGGCGACACCGGCGGCGCCCTCGATGCTCTGGCTGCTGGGGGTGAAGCAGGTGACCACGGCCTGCGGCAGATTGACGGTACAGATGTCGGAGATGTCGTTGAGTCCCGTACGGCTGTCGATGAGCACGTAGTCGAAGTTCTCGGTGAACTCGCGCTTGAGCCCCTCCAGGAACCGGGTGGCCAGCGGCCCCTCCATGAAGTCCTTCCAGTCGAACTGGGAGAACGCCGCGAGGTAGCTCTTGTTCTTCGTTCCGGCGGGGAGGTAGTAGAGCTGACCGCCCGCGGGGAAGTCCCAGTCGACCTGGATGAGGCACCTGTTGAGGGTGATGCCGTCGGGCACACCCGCCTCGGCCGCACCCGGGTACTCGGTGATCGGTTCGATCCGATGTGCGGCGTCACCCAGGCCCTGCGCCGAGAGCACGAACTGGGTCGACCGGCTGACCAGTTCGAGCACTCCGGGCGTCTCGCGCAGTTGCTTCTCGCTGAGGAAGGGGTGCAGGAAGCGGTCCAGGCCCGGAGCGTCGAGGTCCCAGTCCACCACCAGGACGCGATGGCCCGCGGAGGCCAGGATCCACGCCGTATTGGCGAGCGCCATCGTCCTGCCCGTGCCGCCCTTGTACGAGTAGAACGTGATGATTGTGCGCGCGTCCTCGCCGGTCATGGCCTGCCCTCCGTGCGACGTCCGCCGCTAGGTGCCCCGTCGTCCCCGCCGGCGTCGAGCCGACGGGGCAGGTCCGCACCGGATTCCCGAACGTCCCGGACGCCCGTGGCCCCCCGGGACAATTGCGAATGAATGTACCGCAAATAGCGGATCTTGGTTGCCTCGGCCAGCTCGCTGAACCAGCGGGTGAAGACATCCACCCCGGTCAGTCCGCGGACCGCTTCCTGCTCTCCCGCCCGCCCCTCGCTGAGGAACCGCGGAAAGTGCGTCAGCAGCAGACCGCGCAGCCGCTCGGACTGCTCCTTGGTCTGCACGTCGTCCCCCGCCAGGGTACTGAGCACCGCCGTCCACGGCCGCTTGGCCGCATCGAACTCCCGTGCCTGGCTCGCCATTTGGGGATTCTCCAGGGCCCAGGGGTCCACCACCAGGACCCAGGGCGCCGTCGGGATCTCCGAGCTTCGCAACTCCGCCTGGTGTTTGTGGAAGGGCAGCACGGTGGGCTCGAAGCCCAGATTGCGGGCCAGCGCCTCCATCTGCTCCACCAGGGGTTCGACCGCTCGGCCGTAGGGCCGCCAGTCCTCGACCCGAGGCCCGTAGCGGGTGTTGTCCCGACCGACCGGTAACTGCTCCTCGGTCGGGGCGAGCACGGTGATGTGCAGCGGGGAGGCGAAGGGAGGGTCGGCGAAGGAGTCGTCGAGCCCGGCCAGCGTCGCCGGTCGTGCCGCCGACCCTCCGGCGGGGAGCGTCCGCGACTGCTTCGGCACCGCCGCCGCCCGCTCGACGATGCGCTGGGCGAGCCAGTCGGTGACCTGGGCGACCTGGGCGGCGACGCGGTCCGCCGCGTGCTCGTCCTCCGGGTCCGGCCGTTCCGTCAGGTCCGACAACTGGTCGAGCAGCCGGTGCAGCCCCATGGAGGCGTAGCTCTCGGCGGCCTCCCCGATGCCCTCGGGCACCTCCGGGTACTGCTCCTTGACCTTCTTCGGCAACGAGGTGGGCGGATACGGCGTCCACAGCACCGGGACGATGCCCGGCCGGGCGCTCTGGGCGCCCCCTTGCGTCACGGCGGTCCACTGGCGCCCGCACTGCGGATCGCTGAAGTACCGCTTCGAATACAGCGGGACGAAGACCTGACAGCCGAGGAGCGCCTTGATCGACTTCTCTCCCGGCGCCCCGGGCCGCTCGACGAAACCGGCCTCCTCACGCGGCACTCTCGCGTGCCGCGCCACTTTTGCGCACAGCTCGTCGAAGAACTGGAAAACCAGACGATTGGGGTCCTGTGAGATGTCCCGGTGCCGGGGAGCAGGAACCCGCGCATAGCTCATGAAGAACATCGGCATCCCGCTATTCCCCCTCGAAGACGTTCCGGAGGTCGCTGAACAGCTCCACGTCACACGGTTCAAGGCTGGTCTGCTGTGCCACTTTGACGATCATCTGGGCGAGCGACCACACGGAGCTGCGGTACTTGGCGTGACGCCCCGCCTTCTTCAGCCCGTAGAGACCGGACTGTACATAGTCCTTACCCAGATCCGGGTGGGCGTACTGCACTTCGGCGGCCAAGGGCGGCAGCGTCAGGTGCTGCTCCCCCACCCAGAGGACGGGGATGATCGCGTTGCCCGTGTACGGCCCGGTACGGAGGCGCTGACGCCGCGCGAAGGCGTCCCATTCCTTCCCGCACCACTCTCTTCTGAAGTACCGGCTGTTGTAGATCGGCACGAAGACGCGGCAGGTGGCCAGGGCGTGTTTGAGTCTGTTCTCCCAGTAGTCACCGGGTTCCATTCGCTTGTCGAGGAAACCGGGCAATTCCTGGCCGTCGTGGTCGGTCAACTGCAGGATGTCGCTGCATAACTGGACATAGAACTGTTCCAGCGCCGTGTCCGACGCGTCCTTCCTGTCCCGTGCCCCCGCCAGCGGCGTGCGCGCATAGCTCATGAAGAACACATACGGATCGGAGGAATGCGCCGACTGAGCCGTGCGAGAAGCCGGATGAATCATGGACTCGCCTTTCCCTCCCCCGTTGCCCACCTCGGGTCTCCCGGTCCCGAGCATCACAGCTGGATCTCCTCCAGCATCCATTGGAACGCGAAAACCACCGCGGGTGCCAGGGGTCTACCGGCTCAAGTTGTACCGGACACCGTTACGGCAAGCGGGAGTTGACCCGACATTAGACCGCGATCGGACCGGTTTCGGCCACTCCGCCCAGAGTCTCGGCCTCGCCCCTGAGTCCGCGTACGAAGCGGAGGCCCAGGGCGGTCAGGGAGCCGGTTCCGGCCACCGTGTCGAGGGCGTCCAGCACCGCCGTGCGCCACTTGTCCGCCTCGACGCGGGAGCGTTCGTACAGCGCCGGGCCGACATCGGCCGCGCCGCGGCGCACCCTGAGCCGCCAGATGTCGGCGACCGCGAGGTGGGCGTACGCGCCCTGCACGATGGCGTCGAGAGGTCTGGCGTCGGGGCGCCACAGCACTCGGTAGCGGCGGTCGTCGAGGCCGTCGAGCAGGTCGAACATGTCTAGCATCGCGCCCAGTTTGACGTGCTGGTACTCGTGGACGAGCAGCATGGCCAGGTCCTCGGCCGAGCGGGGCAGCGCGATGCCGACCGCCCCGAAGGCGTGCCGGGAGGTGGCGCTGACGTCGTCGCCGGACGCGGCGGGCACGAGGGGGGTCACCGTGGTCAGACCGGCGGCGATCCCCTGCGCGTACTCGGGGTACTCGGTCCTGATCAACTGCCAGGCATCCCCGAACATCGTCTCCCACCGTCGGAATTCGGCCTCGGACAACCGGGGCAGGGGTGTGTAGCCGTAGCAGTCGCGGGAGGGGTCCAGATCGTCCAGGGCCACTTCCAGTCCGTCGGCGGACAGGTGGCGCAGGGGCTGCCAGCGCATGCCGTCGGGGGGCAACTCCTGGCCGAGGGTGCGCCCTTCGACGGTGAGCGCGGTGTCGGCGGCCGTCACGGTGACCGTCCCGGAGGGGCGGCGGTCACGGCCGTCGGCGCCCAGCGACAGCCGCCCCAGGCCGGGAAGATGGATCGCCGGCCCCTCGGGCTCGTGCCGCAGCGGAACGGACAGGGTCAGCCGACCGCCGACGCGTGCGACGGCTGACAGCGCGGCCTCCGCCGGGCGTCCCTCGGCCCGCCGTCGCACCGGCTGCCCGCACGCCAGGGCCCACACGCGCAGATACGGGTCGGCCAGCAGGACGTCCAGCGCGGCGGCGGGCAGCCGCAGGATCGCCTCCCAGCCGGGCCCTGAGTCCGCCGGACCACCGCTGCCCGGATACGTACCCGCACGCGCGCCCTCAGCCGTGCCCGCCCCCGCAGCCGCGCTCGCACTCGGACCGTCGTCCGCACGCGCACCCGCGCCCGCCGGAGTCGGCTTCGGCCCGGCGGTCAGCCCCGGGCCCGAGCGGGAGCCGGGGAGCAGCCCCCGGCCGGGAGCCACGTCCTGGCCGGGGCCCGGCCCCTCGGTGTCCGCCCGGCGGGCCGCCGCCAGCAGCGCCCTGCGCTGGCTGTTCTGTGCTGCGGCCAGGGAGCGGACGGCCGCCGCACTGCCGTACCCGGCGGCCAGTTCGTCGAAGTGGGTCCAGGACAGACCGTGCCAGCCGTGGCGGACGTCGGCGTCGTTGCGCTCCGTGGTCTGCACGTACTCGATGATCTTCAGCAGGTCGGCGCAGTAGACGGAGGGGTTGTCGAACCCGTTGGAGGCGCGGTGGCGGTGTCCGTAGAGGCCGCCGCCGCAGACCGACACGACGGGGCAGGCGCGGCACTGCGCGCTCAGCCCGTCCAGTCCGGCGCGGCGGGCCTGGATGCCCCGGTGCCGGGCGGCCTCCTCCAGCCGGTGGGTGGCGAGGTGCATGCCGGTCGCCGGGGCTCCCGGATAGGCCGTCTTCAGCCAGTCCGCCTGTTCGAGGGCGCCGTCGGTCTCGATCACGAGGAGGTCCGAACTCCCCAGCCCCAGCGCCTCGGTGAGGCTGCCACGGCCTCGGGTCAGCCGGCTGATGGACTCGAACATGCGGATGCGCGTCGGCATGCCGTCGGCGGTCCACTGCTTGTGCACGGCGATCAGCCAGTCCGCGTAGACGGTCTCACCGCCGGGGCGGGCCGGCGGGAACTCCCAGGTGGCGTGCGGCAGCAGGAAGTCGACCGCGGGCGGGCGGAGTTCGGCCAGCGCCCGGTACACCTCCACCGGGTCGTTCTCGACGTCGATCGTGCAGAGCAGTCCGCCGAAGGCGGCGCGGTGGGGCGGTGAGCCGAGCAGACGCACCGCGCGGACCACGTCACGGTAGGAGCCGGAGCCGTCCCGCCGGATGCGGTGGCGGTCGTTGGACGCCTCGTCGCCGTCGAGCGAGATGCTGGTGACGATGGACTCGTCGACGAGCATCGCGCAGAACTCGTCGTCCAGGCGCAGGCCGTTGGTCTGCATCCGCAGGTCGAGTTCGGCCACGCCGTCCAGCGCCGAGCGGAGTGAGCGGGCGAAGCCGCGCAGGCGTTCCCGCCCGGCGAGCAGGGGCTCACCGCCGTGCAGTACGACGTGCACCCGGGCGAGTCGGTGCGCGGCCGCGTGTTCGGCGATCCGCCCGGCCGCACGACGGAACGTTTCCTCGGACATCGTCACCGGCCGCCCGCGCCAGCTCTGGTCGGCGTGCTGGTAGACGTAGCAGTGGTCACAGGCCAGATCACACCGGCTGTGCACCTTGATCACGAACTGGCGGAAGGGGCGCGCCACCACCGTCACCGGTACGATCCCTCGTCGTTCCGGCCAGACCGGTCAGAGCGACGACTGGAAGGCCGCCACCGGCTCTCCGCCACCTGCGAGCATCCTTGCCATGGCCGACTCCTGCGCGGACTCGGGCACCTCGTCCAGTGAGGTGTCGTGCAGGTCCCTGACCACGCTCGTGGCGAAGGGCTGCTCGTACCTGTCCATAGGCGTCGTCTCCTCGGGCGTACGGCTCCGGGCGGCACACCTCATAGTGACGGCCCGGTAACCGAACAGCAAGGCGATCGCAAGCCAAGTCCGCTGACCGGCGAGAAGTCGTACGCCGACCGGCGAGGGGCTCCGCGCGAAGCGCCCTCGCCGTGTCGATGGCCACGTGGTCGCCCACGAGGAGCGGCCGGGGTCAGGCCCCGCCGTCCTTCGAGGAGACCACGGGTGCGGTGAGGTCGTCCTCCTCGGGGAGCTCTTCGACGTCGACGCCGCGGACTTGGGCCAACTCGTGCTTGAGCGCCGCGAGTTCGGTGCCGCCGGCCATGTGGTTGGTGAGTTCCTCGAGGCTGACCCGGTCGCGGGGGGCGGACAGTTCGAGGGTGCCCAGGCGCAGGACGCTGAAGTGGTCGCCGACCATGTAGGCGTGGTGGGGGTTGTGGGTGATGAAGATGACGCCCAGTCCGCGGTCGCGGGCGGCGGCGATGTACTTCAGCACCACCCCGGACTGCTTGACCCCGAGCGCGGCGGTGGGTTCGTCGAGGATGAGGACACGGGCGCCGAAGTAGACGGCGCGGGCGATGGCCACGCACTGGCGCTGGCCGCCGGAGAGGGTGCCGATGGGCTGGTCCAGGTCGTCCAGGACGATGCCCATGTTCCGCAGTTCCTCGTCCGCGGTCTTCTTCATCCTCTCGATGTCGAGGCGGCGGACCGGCCAGGGGCCCTTGGTGAACTCGGAGCCGAGGAAGAAGTTGCGCCAGACCGGCATCAGGGGCACGGTCGCCAGGTCCTGGTAGACGGTGGCGATGCCGGCGTCCAGGGCCTCGCGCGGGGTGGTGAACCGCACCGGCTTGCCGTCGACGAGGACCTCACCCTCGGTGTGCTGGTGCAGACCGGAGATGATCTTGATCAGGGTGGACTTGCCGGCGCCGTTGTCGCCCAGGACGCAGGTGACGCGGCCGGGGTGGACGGCGAGGTTGACCCCGTGCAGGGCGCGGACGTTGCCGTAGGCCTTGCCGGTGTTCCGCAGTTCGACCACGGGCGCCTGGCCGGTGGACGCCGTTTCGGGGGTGCTGGTGTCGTTGCTGGTGGTCATGGGGTGGTTCACCTCCGGGTGGCCTGGGCGCGGACCCACAAGTTGACGAGGGCGGCGATCAGGAGCATCACGCCGAGGAAGGCCTTGAACCAGTCGGGGTTCCAGTTGGCGTAGACGATGCCCTGGTTGACCATGCCGAAGATGAAGGCGCCGATGACCGGGCCGATCGCCGAGCCGTAACCGCCGGTCAGCAGACAGCCGCCGATCACCGCGGCGATGATGTAGAGGAACTCGTTGCCCACGCCCTCGTTGGACTGCACCGTGTTGAACGAGAACAGCAGGTGCATGCCCACGAACCAGGCACCGGCGCCCACGCCCATGAAGAGGGCGACCTTGGTGAAGTTCACGGGCACGCCGACGGCCCGCGCACTGTCCTTGTTGCCGCCGACGGCGAAGATCCAGTTGCCGAACTTGGTGCGCAGCAGCAGCCAGGTCGCGATGACCGCGAAGACCAGCCAGTAGAAGATCGTGATCTTGAAGTCGACGCCGCCGATGGAGATCTCGGAGGCGAAGATGCTCTTGGCCTGGTCGAAGCCGTCCATGTCGGCGATCGAGTCGGACGCCACGTTCCCGGTGAAGATCTTCGTCACCGCGAGGTTGGAGCCCTGGAGGATCAGGAACGAGCCCAGGGTGACCAGGAAGCTCGGCAAGCCGGTCCTGATCAGCAGCCAGCCGTTGAACGCGCCCACCGCCAGCGACACGACCAGGGCGACGAGCACGCCGGTCCACACGTTCACCGTCAACTGGAAGCTCAGGATCGCCGCCGTCAGCGCGGAGGTCGTCACCGCGACGCCGGCGGACAGGTCGAACTCGCCGCCGATCATCAGCAGCGCCACCGGCAGGGCCATGATGCCCATCACCGAGGCCTGGTAGAGCACCGTCGCCAGCGAACCGGCCTCCCGGAAGGAGGGGGCGACGGCGAAGAAGAAGACGTACACACCGATCGCGGCGATCAGCGCGCCGACTTCGGGACGGGCCAGCAGTCGCCGGCCCAGGGAACGCTGCGCGGTACGACCGTCCTTCTGGGCGGCCGGCGGAGCCGGCGACGAGGAGGACCCCGTCGCCGGTGCCGTTGCTTGGGTCATGATCGGATCACCGGGTGCCCTTCGCGGCGAACTTGGCGATCGTGTCGACGTTGTCCTTGTCCACGAACGCGGGACCGGTCAGCACCGGCTCCTCGCCACCGCCGCTGTAGTTGCCGTTGTTCTTGTAGAGCCACAGCGAGTCCACGGCCAGGTAGCCCTGCAGGTACGGCTGCTGGTCGACGGCGAACTCGATGTCGCCCGCCTTGATCGCGTCCGTCAGCTCCTTGTTCAGGTCGAACGTCGCCACCTTCGCCTTGCTGCCCGCGTCGTCCACGGACTGCACGGAGGTCAGGGCGATCGGGGCGCCGAGCGTGACGACCTCGTCGATCGAGCTGTCCTGCTTGAGCTTCGCCGTGATGGTCGACTTCACCGACGGCATGTCCGTGCCGTTGACGTAGAGGTTCTCGGTCTTGCCCTCGAACGTCTTCTTCACGCCGGCGCAGCGCGCCTCCAGGGAGACGTTGCCCTGCTCGTGGATGACACAGACCGCGTGCTTCGCGCCGGTCTCGTTGAGCTTCTTGCCGAAGGCCTCGCCGGAGACGGTCTCGTCCTGGCCGAAGAAGGAGAGGAGACCCTGCTCCTGCCACACGTCCATACCGGAGTTGAGGCCCACGACGGGGATGCCGGCCTTCTCCGCCTTGGCGATGACGTCCTTCATCGCGTCCGGCTTGGCGAGGGTGACCGCGATGCCGTCGACCTTCTGGTCGATCGCGTTCTGCACGAGGTTGGCCTGGTTGGCCGCGTTGGGGTCGTTCGAGTAGACGAGCTTGACGTTGTCCTTGTCGGCGGCCGTCTGGGCGCCCTTGCGGACGATGTCCCAGAAGGTGTCGCCCTGCCCCGCGTGGGTCACCATCGCGACCGTCATCCGGGCGGTGTCGGCCTTGCCCGCGGCGGCGTTCGACCCGCCCTCCTCGGCCTCCTTGCCGCCGGAGTCGCTGGAGCAACCGGCTATCAGAAGCGCGGAAGCCGCGGCCATGGCGAAGAAGGGGGCCACTCTGCGCGAGCGGGAGTACGTGCGGTCCATCTTTCCTGCACCTCACTGTGCGACAGGGGGAAAGGGAACGGGACAGCGTCGGGCGGATGCCCGCGCGGGCCCGGACGTTCGAAGTCCGGATCATTGTGCCGGTAGGCCGACTGCGCTGTTTCGTTGGGACGGGATACAAACCCCTGCCGGACCCCCCTGTCAAGACTTTGTTAAGACATCATTTCACAAGCAGGTCAGGATGTCCGTACAAACGCTTGACACCGGGTCGGTTCGGGTCATAAACCTGGGATACATCCGGACCCGGGCGTTCGCATCCCACCCGTCACGGGCCTCCGGTGGCCCGCATCCCCCCACCCGAGGAGCGACGCGCATGCCCGAGCCCGCCGCATCCCTCGATCCGATCACGCCGGGTCGTATCGGAATCGATCTCTATCCGTTGCAGACCGGCGTCCCGCTCGCGCGTGTCGAGTCCTTCGGTGAGCTCCTCGGCGGAGGGACTGTGGTCGACACGGCGGTCGGACTGCCCTGAGCCCGCCCCGCACCCCAACCCACCAC
>NZ_JARGEE010000017.1:0-46680 GCF_033794485.1 Streptomyces sp. MB09-02B | reverse complement strand
GAGATACGGAACCGCAGCCTCCTTTTGTTCGCCCTCCACCCACCCCCACCTGCGTGTTTTCGGCAGGATCGAACGAGCGTGACAGCCGTCGCGCACCACCGACACCATCAAGTCACACCGGAACGACTCCGTATGCGTGTACTGACGTCTGGAGTGACGCCTGTATGAGAAGCAACAGGGTGGTCGTCGCCGCCACGGCCATGGTGCTGGCCGGGGGGATCGGCGGTGTCCCGGCCGCGAGTGCCGCGCCGACGGCCGCCGACCACTGCGCCGGCTACTGGGACACGAGCTGGCCCCCTCCCGAGATCGACGAGGGCGACGTCGACACGACGAGCCCGTCCGCCGTCATGCTCGGGCAGTGCTACCTGAACCTCTCGATGTCGGGGGACAACCTGACGGTCGACGGCAGGTTCGGACCGAACACACGTCTGGCGACCGTACGTTTCCAGCAGTGCGCCGGAATCGACGACGACGGAGCCGTGGGCCCGGTCACCTGGCCGCTGCTCCGCTCCTGGGCGAACAGCTCGGGCTACCTCTGCCACCTCGACCTGCCCTGATCCCACCTCGGTCACCGCCGCTCCGGAAGGACCTCCATGCACCCGAGAGACACGACTCCGTCCGACTCCACCGCCTCCTCCCTCTCCCCCCGCTCATCCCTCTCCTCCCGCTCGTCTCTCTCCTCCGGCGCGTTATCCAGGCGCACACTGCTCGGGGCCCTCGGCGCCGTCACCGTGACCGGAGCCGTCTCCCACCCGGCCACGGCCGCGGGATCCACCGCGGCCGGCTCCCGCTCCGCAGGCTCTCGCTCCGCCGCCTACGTCCTGGTGTCCCGGCAGGCCTGGGGCGCGGACGAGAGCCTGCGCTTCGGCACGGACGGCAGCGAGACCTGGCCGCCCGACTACCACCCGGTGCAGACCCTGTCCGTGCACCACACCGGCAGCGCGAACGGCGAGGCCAACCCCGCGGCCCGGGTCCGCACGATCTACCGCGACCAGACCGTCGGCCAGCGCTGGGGCGACATCGGTTACCACTACCTGATCGACGCGGCCGGACGGGTCTACGAAGGACGCTGGTCCGGCACCGACGGGGACCCCGCACACAACGCGGCGGGACGGCTGGTCACCGGCGCGCACATCGGCACGTACAACACCGGGAACGTCGGCATCGCCCTGCTGGGGACGTTCACCGCCGCCGCGCCCACCTCCGCCGCGCGCGGCGCGCTCGTCCAGCTGCTGGCGGAACTCGCCACCCGGCACTCCATCAACCCCCTTCAGGAGAAGGTGGTCTACGTCAACCCGGTCAACGGCGCCATCTGGGACGGCCACGCCATCTCCGGCCACCGTGACTGGGCGGCCACCGACTGCCCCGGCGGCGTACTGCACTCCCAACTACCGGCGATCCGCGCGGACGTGGCGGCCCTGATGGCGTGACGCGGGCCGGCGTTCGCCTCAGGCGCGCGGCGGGCACACGGCGGGCAGTTCCACGGTGACGCTGATCCCGCCGACGGAGCGCGGCGTGACGGTGAGGGTCCCGTCATGTGCGTGGGCGACGGTCTTGACGATGGCCAGGCCGAGGCCGGCGCCGGCGCCGGCGTGATCGGTGTGCACGCGTTCGGTGCCGCGGCGGAACGGCTCGGCGAGGGTCGACGCCAGCTCGGCGGTCAGCCGCTCGCCGGTGTTCTCGACGGTGAGCGCCACGGTCGTCGGGCGGTCGCCGCCGTTCACGTCGCCGCCCTTCACTGCGGTACGCACCCACACGGCGCCCCGCTCGGGCAGGTTGTGGACGATCGCG
The DNA here is from genome assembly GCF_033794485.1 of Streptomyces sp. MB09-02B. NCBI lineage: Bacteria > Bacillati > Actinomycetota > Actinomycetes > Kitasatosporales > Streptomycetaceae > Streptomyces > Streptomyces sp. MB09-02B. The sequence continues at coordinate 44,889 of NZ_JARGEE010000017.1, read as the reverse complement.
TTGTGCACGAGGTTCATGGTCAGCTGCAGCAGGAGCGCCCGCGATCCCCTCGTGGGCGCGATGTCCCCACCGGTCTCGATGGTTACTCCGTGCTGCTCCGTCAGCGGGAGGAGGGTCTCGGTGGCTTCTTCGGCCATGAGGGAGACGTCGACGGCTTCCCGGGTGAAGGACTGCCGCTCGGTGCGGCTGACCAGGAGCAGTGCCTCGGTGAGGTCGATCGCCCGGGTGGTGACGGTGTGCAGGCGTGCGACGAGTTCGCCGGTGTCGTGGTTCGGATCGGTGCGGGCCACGTCGAGCAGCGCCTTGGAGATGGCCAGGGGAGCGCTCGTACGGGCCCGCGCCCGGGCCCGGCTGTCGCGCGACACGTGAAAGCCGCCGCGCGACACGTGAAAGGGGCTGTATCGGATCGCTCCGATACAGCCCCTCCACCTGCGACTCTCTCGAGTCGGGACGACAGGATTTGAACCTGCGACCCTTTGACCCCCAGGAGTGAGGGCCGCGGGAAGTACCTGCACATATCAGGCAGAACTAGGGTGCAGGACGTGCGTTCCCGCGCGTGCTGTTCAGGGTCGTGGGCACCGTGTGGTCCCCAACTGGTCCCCACGCCAGTGGTGCCAACCGGTCCGCCCACTCCCTGGCCAGCTGTGAGCCGACGAGGCCCCCATTACCCCCGGCGGGGTCCATCCCCATGCTCACTGCTTGCCTCCGTCGGCAAATGTGAGGGAAGCATCGGCGCGGGATGCTCAGGGTCTTCCGGGGAAGCCAGAGACCACAGCCCGCCATCCATCTCCGCGACAGGCTTGCCAGCCCCAGGCGCAACCGGTACCAACCGCGCGCTGACGAACTCTCCTTCCCGGGGGACGGGGAGGCCGAGTTGCCGGGCGATGTGCCGGTGTGCCTCGTAGTCGCCCAGGATGACGATTCCCTCGTCCCGAAGCGCTGAGCGGGATCCGCCGTTTCCGCGGATGCGCTTCATGTAGTCCCGCTGCTGCGCCACGGTGTGGACGGCGTTGCGTCCGATCCGGCGCCCCTGGAGGCGCCGGAAGAGCTCGTTGAGCCGAGTCTGGCCGGCCTGGGGGAGGAAAACCGCCTCGCGGTCGGCGTCGGACATGTGCAGGAGGACGTTCTCCGCGAGCTCGAAGTCGCGCCAGAGCCAGAGGATCTTGTCGCGGCGCTCGGCCTTGAGCGTGGCCTTCAGGTCTCGGTTGATCGCGGCATTGAGCCACTCCTCGTTGACGCGCACCAGGCCAGCGCTCCACCGGCTCTGGTAGTCGTTCGCCCAGACCAGGAGGCAGAGGTGGCCCAGCGTCTCGCGAGGGAACACCCAGCCGCCGAATACGAGGCTGAACCGGCAGTCGACATCAACGCCAGCGATGCGGAAGTCCATCTCCCGACCGTCCTCGAAGCGGAACTCGCGCTGGATCGCCATGTCCACCAGACTCCCGATATGCGTCTTCTCCGTCTTCGTGAGGCTCTTCATGTCGTAACGGCCCGTCACCCCGCCGTTCAACACCTCGTCGAAGGCGTCCCGCAGGACTCGCCCCATGCGTGCGCCGTTCGGGTCCACATTCCGCACTGCGCGGTAGGCCCGGAGGAGTTCCTCGTCGTACGCACCCGGACTCCTCAGCCGGTCCAGCACCTCGCCCGCGTCGGCCGGCCGGTCCTCTGGGTCGATCGCCATAAGGTCCGTGACCAACGCTTCGACGTCGGGAGGGAAGCCCGAGGGCAGTGGGGCCTGCGCGCCCACGACGGGCGAGACGCCGGTGGCCATGGCGTAGAGCAGAGCCCCCAGTGAGTACAGGTCGCTGCGGTGGTCGACGACGGGGGCGTTCGCGTCGAGCACCTTGGACGACAGGCGGGGAGGCAGGAAACCGGAAAGATCGTCGGTGGGCCGTGGATACCTCACCTGATCGATGCGCCGCGCGTATTCGAGGCCGCGACCTGGATCGGTCACAAGGACCCGACCGTCACGGCGCAGCACGAGGGCGGAGGGGCTGAGGTCCAGGTGGAGCAGGCCGTTCCTGTGGAGTTCGGCGAGCACTCCCGCGGTCTGTCGGCCGACTTCTGTGATCATCGCCAGAGGCAGAGGGCCGCGGGCCTGCAGCAGTTGCTCCAGATCCTCGCCGTCGACAGCGTCCGTCACGAGGTACGGACGACCATCGTGGACCCCGTAGCCGCTGACACGCGCCCATCCCTGGATGTCGAGTGCGGCCAGCCGCTCCGCGTCGGCGAGGAAGTGCTGCTCGCCCGACGCCGTGCCAGCCCTCAGCGCGTCGAAGAGCTTGAGAGAGACCTCCCTGCCCAGCAGCTCATCCGTCGCCCGCCAGGTACTCGATGTCGTTCCGTCATGCCGCCGCCGAGTGAGCCGGTAGCGCCCCTCGACGAGCGTGTCCGACTCGTCGGCGGGCACGGCCGGGCCACCGCGAAGCTTCCGTACGGTCTCCTCGGAAACCACAGCCAGCGGTTCTCCTGAGGCGCGGCCTCCCTCCGCGCCGTCCTCGTCCGACACCGCGACAGGCACCTCCCCTGCCCGGGACCCGGCGTAGCGCTGGATGACAGCACCGACTCGCGCTGCCGTCGAGCGAGGCAGGCTGCGCAGCAGCACCTCCCGTACCCCTGGACGGAACACGTAGTGGCCTGCGGCGGCCGGGCTGCCAGGGGCAGTCGTGAGCAAGCCGCTGAGGACCACTTCGGCCAGGTGCTGCGGCTCCGGCCTCGCTTCGGTGGCCGCCTGCACCAGCCGCATCACGGCAAGACTCGGCTCCCCCACCGCCAGATGCGCGGCGAGCCGGAGTGCCGGTGGCGAGGCGTGGGCGCGGAAGTTGAGGACCAGCTCCTGTGGGGAGAGGGCACGAGGGACGGGCCGTCCGAGGGCCACTGAGACCGTCGACGGATCCTTGAGCAGCATGGCTGCCACGCCTGGCACTTGGGTGCCGGGTGGTCCCGCCACGAGTTCGGCCCAGTGCGCGAACCAGCGGGCGGAGAGTTCCAGTACCGGCAGCGGCAGCCCGGCAGGCGCCTCGCCGACCGTGTCGAACGCAGTGAAGCGGAGAGCGGAGTTGGGGGAGGCCGGTGCACGTGCCGTCAGCAGCCCCGCGGAAACAGGGAGGGCCGTACGTCGCCAGAGCCGTTCCGGGAAGGGCTGCACGATCGCCAGCGACGTCGTTCGTGCCCAGCTGCCCAGCACGCGGTACCACTCCGCGGCCCCCTCGTTCCCGGCGTACCAGTGGGGGGGGCGCTGCAGTCGCTGAGGACGAGGGTCACGGCTCGGCCGTCGCGCGGGGGGAGGGTGGCCGGTCGGCCGCCGGGCGACTGGCGCAGCCGGCCGTCTTGAGTCAGTTTCAGGAGCTGGATCCCTCGGAAGGCGCCTGACTGGCCGATGGCGCGGTGCAGCTCCCGCAGCAGCGGGCGCCACATGGGCATCGTGGGCCCCGCGTCGTACAGGAGGTGGAGGGTGAGCCAGCGCTCCGGGCGCGCCCGGAGGACGGGCAGCCAGCTGCCGCGCAACGCTCCCTGACGGGCGATCCGGTAGGCGGTACTCCGCTCGTCCAGTTCGCTCTCCACGTGCGAAGGCACCCGGCGTCGCATCGGGCGCAGGGCCCGCTGGAGCAGCAGCGGGTGGGCCAGCATGGGGGGCAGTGGGGCGAGCAGGGACGCGCGCAGGCCGGCGTCCGACAGCTGCGCGTCGGACTCGTACAGCAGCGGAAGGCCGGGGGAGCCGGGCGCCTGCGGCGGTTCTGGGTCGCCGCCGGGAACTGTCGGCTCCGGTGGGTCGGCGGGCGCGGATGCCGGTGGTCGGCGCTCCGGCTGACCGGGGCCTGCCTGGGTGGCTTGAGCAGGTGTGCCGCTGTGCCCCGCCAACCAGATCAACTCGGCGAGCTCGGTCGCGGTGGCGCTCCGCCCGCCCGGTCAAGGACGTGCCAACTCCTGCCCCGGATCCGGGGCATGGTGCTGCTGTCGGCCACCGCCCACGGCGCGAGCGTTATGCCCGGCCGTGGACCGGGTGCGACGCCTGCTGCCCGACACCCACCGCTACACCCTCACCCCCCGCCCCAGCGCCGGACCGGCGAGACCGCCGCCGTGCCGCCACGGCGTACGCCACACCCCCACCGCCGATCTCGCAGCGCTCTGGCAGTCCCTGCGCCGCTATCGGGCCCGCCACCTGCCCGTGCTGGAGCACCTCGGCGAGCGGCTGCTGCTGATGGCCGGCGCGGACGACCAGCACATCCCCGCTACCCACACCGCGCAGCTGGCCGACCGCCTGGCCGGCACCCGCCTGGAAATCCTCCCGCGCACCACGCACGCCCAAGTCGCCGAGCCCGATTCACTGTTCGGGCCGGGCCGCACCCGCTGGGTGTCCATGGCCGAAGCCCTCGGCTGGGGCGCCACCGACCGCCCCGTCCCCACCGTGTGCGCCGGCGGCGGACCAGGAGGCGGCCCAGAACCCTTCCCCTCGGGCTCACGCAAGACCCTCTCCGACGCCCGAGATCGCGGCACCTGGGCACCCCGCGTCGGCGCGGAGATCGTCCTGGCCTCCCGGCACGAAGGGACGGGCTGGGCCACGCGCCCCGGAGAAAACCGTTCGGCCACCGCCCCGGCTCCCACATTCACCGCCGAGGCACACCGCTGGTCCTGGTCCCTGCGCAGCAACAACCAGGCCAACGCCACCGTCAGATCAATCGAGAGGCCGGCCGGGACGCTGTTCTTCGGACACCGCGCGAACGAGTGCACCTGGATCGCCGAGCCCATCGGCACGCGGCCAGAGGACGAGGCCCAGGCCGCGCCGGAGCCGATCCGGATCACCGCCCGCGAAGCCGGCATCCTCCAGACCTTCCCCGCCGACTACCCCTGGCAGAGCAACAAAGGCCAGCAGTTCTCCCAGATCGGCAACGCCGTGCCCCCGCTGCATCCGCTGGATGACCCCGTCCGGGGACGCTGGCATCCAGTTCGACGCTTTCGCCGCCCAGCAGCCGAACAGCACGCTCGTCACCTGGACCCTCTGGGCCGGCCTCAGCATCGACCGCCCAACCGGGAACGTCACGGCATCCCCCTATACCCCCAGCTCGCTGCTGGCCGACCTCGCCGAGACCCTCGCCCACGGCACCGGACCCCGGACGCACACCCCCGTGAAGGTGAGGCACACCACGTACCTCATCACCACTCCCACAGCACCGCCCCCGAGTGCAGCCACGGCACAGGCCAGCCGATCCCGCTGGCGTAAGTTGTGCTCGGCGTGTCCATCACTGCGCGTGCCACGGCCAGGTGGCTGGTTGTCTCGCGGCACGGACGTTTCGCAGACCGGGCTGCCGCAGCGCGAGATCCAGGCCGGACGCTCCTCCACAGATCCCGACGGAGCCACCGGAGAAGTCATCGAGGCACTGCGAGAGAAGCTGGACTATCCGGAAGTTGCCCGCAGAATGCGCGTGATCGACAACGAGCACTCCGTGGCCGTCGTCGTCATCCGCTCCCAGCTCACCCATGGGGAAAAGCAGGCCGCCCGGGACGCCATCGGGCAACTCCGCGACGGAGCGCCGACCCCGGAGACCTACCGCGCCCTCCAGGACCACATGGCATCGATCCCTCAAAAAGAACTGGAGGCAGCGATCAGTGCCGGTCACGCGGTCGAAATCGCCGGTGGCCTGTACGAGTGGACAGGCCCCTACCACCCACAACGAGGAATCGAGCCATCCCAGTAGAGCGCTCCGCAATCCCCAGTGGATCGCAGGCCACAGAACGGCAACGCACTCTGCCGGGCCGATGCGGCCCGGCAGAGTGCGCCTCTTTCAGGAGGTCAGCGTACTGACGCTCCACTGCTGGTTCTGCCCGGTGCCGCAGCTGTACTGGATGAGCTGGGCACCGTTGGCGGCCGAAGCGCTGGCCACGTCGGCGCACTTACCCGAATGCCGGGCCACGAGCTGGGCGTGTCCGCTGCCGGCATCGCGCAGCTGCCACTGCTGGTTCTGCCCGTTGCCGCAGTCGGACTGGATGAGCTCGGCGCCGTTGGCGGTGGAAGCGCCGGTCACACTGGCGCACTTGCCCGAATGCCGGGCCACGAGCTGGACGTATCCGCTGCCGGCATCGCGCAGCTGCCACTGCTGGTTCTGCCCGGTGTCGCAGCTGTACTGGATGAGCTGGGCGCCGTTGGCGGCCGAAGCGCTGGTCACGTCGGCGCACTTGTCCGAATGCCGCGCCACGAGCCTGCGGTGGCTGTCGTTGCCGAAGACGGCACCGCGCCGGACCCGCACGTCGTCGACGTGCACCGACCCGCGCTCGCCGCCGTTCGCGTACCAGGCGACCTTCGCGATCCCCGGCATCGAGGTGCGGAACGCGGCGTCGCTCAGCGCGCGCCGGCCGTCGATGTCCAGGTCGAAGCGCTGGTTCACCGTGTCGACGGTGAGCGTGACCCGATACCACTGGCCGGAGGCGTACGTCCCGATGACTCGGGCCGTGCTTCCCTCGTACGCGCGGATCTCGCCGCGCGCGAACGCGACGCTGACGGCTGGTGCGCCGCTGGAGTCGTACACGTAGGGCAGCCCGAACCAGCCCGCCTGCGTGTCGTTGCGCATCACCTGCGCCTCGACCGTCACCACGCCCTGCAGCGGGGTGCCGAAGACCCGGGCGAGGTTGGTCCCGTCGGTGCCGCCGCCCTCGATCGTGCGGCTCAGCCGGACGCTCTTGTCGGTGGCGGAAGGCGTCTCCGCCACGGCGACCTGGTTGTTGGTCGAGACGACCTGCCATCCGTTCGTACCGTCGGCGAGCGCGCCGGTCGCCTGACCGTCGAACGAGTCCGTGAACGCGATGTCCGTCGCCCCGCGCTCGAAGGCGCCGATGTCCGGACCGCTTCCGGTCGGTACCGGCGTCCCGTTGAGGTCGAGGCCGCCGTTGTTGGTGATGGCGGCACCGGCGTCGGCGAACACCGATCCGGCCTGGAGCGCGAAGTTCGCCGCCGTGCCGAGTTTCGGGCCGTTCTCGTCGCCGTAGGGCCCCGCGACGGCGGCGTTCACGAACTGCGGAGCGCCGACCACGGCGTTCACGTCGGACGCGGGCCGAGTGGTCAGGTTGGACGAGTACCCGTTGTTCTTGTAGACGATGCTCGACTGTTGCCTGAACTCGGGTGCGGAATTTCCGGAGATGAACAGGTTGTTGGTGAACGTCGCCTTGCCGGAGACACCGCCGGTCACCATGGTCGACGAATCGGTGTTGGCGAAGACGTTGTTGTAGATCTGCGCCACCGTGCCGCTCTGCTGCGACATGTGGATGTTCCACCGCGTGCTGCCGGTGATGACGTTGTAGCGGAGCACCACGCTGCCGAACTTGTACGTGGAGTTGCACGCGCAGAGCAGGATGCCGTCGCCGTTGTCGTGGAGGTAGTTGTACTGGAACACCTGGTTGGTGGTGCCGATGTCGGGGTCCATGCCGTTCTGGTCGGCACCACCCGACGAGAGGCGGGTGCCCATGATCTCGTTGTACTGGACGGTGACGCTGTCGGCCATGTAGGTCTCGACGCCGGAGACGCCGACCCGGTCGATCACGTTGCCTTCGACGAGTCCACCCCGGACGTTGGTGAGGTAGACGCCGTTGCAACCGAAGGGGGTGTTCTCCTGCGTGATGTAGTTGCCGCGGATCGTGACGTTGGTGTGCGGGGTGAAGTTGGAGTCGCTGGCCGTGGCGCGCCTGCCCCAGCCCGTCGCGACGGCACCGGGTGCGTCACCGACGTACTGCTTCACGACTATGCCGCCGAACGAGGTGTTCTTGATGGTGGAGTTCTCCACCGTGATGCCGTCGAGCACCGTGGGGGCGCCGGGCGCGGTGATGTCCTGGACGCCGGTGAGGAAGGCGATGCCGCCGGTGTTCTTCGAGCGGTCCCAGCCCTGTACGAAGGTGATGCCCGGCTTGTTGCCGGTACTGCTGCCGCCGATCCACTTGACCTCGCCGGTGACGTCGTGCACGTCGACCGAATCGATCACGAAGTGGCGCAGGGTCTGGCCGTTGTCACCGTGCACGCCGATGCCGCGGAAGTCGCCGAGCTTCGAACCGTCTGTCGTCCCCGTGGGTACCGTGTTCGACACGTCGAGGTTGCGGATCTCCCAGTACTGCTGGTTGTTCAGCCGCACCGCGTCGGCGACGGTGCCCTGGCCGGCGATCTTGGGCTTGGCGCCCGCCCCGTAGCTGTCGATGCTGATCGGGGCTCCGTCGACACCTGACCCCTTCGGCCACAGCTGCCCGGTCCAGCTGTCACCGGCCTCGAAGCGGATGGTGTCGCCGGGCTGGAACGTCGTCGAGTTCACCTTGCTCAGTGAGCGCCAGGGAGCGCTGGTGCTGGTCCCGGAGTTGCTGTCGCTCCCGGTCTCGCTCACGTAGTACGTGCTGCCCGCGGCGTAAGCCCGCTGCGCGGGGATGAGCACGATCGAGGCGAGCACGACGGCCAGCGCGCACAGTGCGGCGGCGGTCGCCCTCGGCACAAGTCTTCGGTAGGTGGTCATGGTCCTCTTCTTGTCGTGTGCGGTCGTGCGGTACCGGCTCCTGGAGTGACTCCTCCAGCCGAGACATCACGTAACGGCTCGGAGCGCGGGTGGTGCGGGTCCGGGGGACGGGTGCACCGACGGGTGGCGCCGTCGCGGGTGTGGACCGGGCCCGACCCGCCCTCTCAGAGGCCGGGCTCGGGCGGCGGCTTCGGCAGCGGACGGCCGTCCGTGAGCCCGGGGGTGAAGAGCCCGGGGGTGAACGCCTCCGTGTCATCGCAGCCCGGCGGCCGGATCATGTGCGGGTCGATGCGTCCCGGGGCAGGCGGCGCCACGACCGGAAAGGGGGCGAGGGAGGACGGACCCGCGCACCGGGCCGGCGGGAGGTCGAAGGCGGTTGTGTCGTCACGTTCGGACGGCACGTCGTCGGCGCTGCCGAACCGCCGCCAAGGTGTGCTGAGGATCCTCATGCTCCCCTCAAGGCGGGCACTGGGAAAACGTATTCCGCGCAGTGTGTCCAGAGATGATCGAGCCGTCAAGGTTTCCATCCGGATGAACCTCTCGGCGACGTGAGGGTGATGGCCGCCGCCGACCTACCGGAAGACGAACGGCCCGCCGGCGGGCCCCCTCCACGCTGACCGCACCGCGCACCGCGCACCGCGTCCTCGCCGGCAGGCACGCGCACGGAGCAGCGCGTCGGGCTGCCCTCCCGTACGCCGTCCTGATGCGGGAACACGGCGTCGCGCTCGGGCGGCGCCCGGCCCGGCTCCGGACGACGTGCCCCGATGCTCGCCTCGCGGTACAGGCCGGCCTCGCCGCACGGTGGCACGGCCCGGCCCCGCCGCACGAACCGGCCGGTATCCACAGCGGGGGCAGGTCAGGGGGCGTGGACCGCCGTGCTGTCGCGCACCACGAGCTGCCCGCGCATCATCAGGCGTGAGGCTTCCGCACGAGCCGCGAGCGCGAGGCGGACCGCCTCCGCGCCTGCCTCCGCCAGCGGCAACGACACGGTCGTCAGCCGCGGCGTCACATCGATCGCGAGCTCGATGTCGTCGAAACCGGTCACCGAGACGTCCGCCGGCACCGACACCCCCGCGGCCCGGAAGGCGGACATCGCGCCGATGGCGATGGTGTCGTTGGCGGCCAGGACCGCATGCGGTGGCTCGAGCCCTCGGGCGACCAGCCGCCGCGCCGCGTCGAATCCCCCTTGGCGGCTCACCGCACCGTGCGAGATGTCGATGTGCCGTTCCTCGAGGCCGGCGTCGCGCAGCCCGGCCACGAAACCCGCCGTACGGGCGGAGACGTTCCCGCGCCCGCGGACGCCGGCAAGGATGGTCACGTGCCGGTGCCCCGACTCGGCGATGTGGGTGGCCAGTTCCTTCGCGGAGCCATGGTTGTCGAAGCCGATGGCGTCGAACGGCATGTCGGTGTCACCGACGATCACCACCCGGCCCCCGTCGCGTTCGTAGCCGAGCAGTTCGTCGAGCAGGCGCCCGCCCAGGGCGTTCGCGTCCAGGCGGCTGGAGGTCAGGATGAGCGCCCGCGGCCGGAGCGCACGCTGCAGCCGGACGGTTTCGAGCTGGCGCTCGGCGGTGCCGTGGGTCGACGAGACGGTCACGAACGCCCCGGCGTCGCGCGCCTGCCGTTCCATCGCCGCGACGACCATCCCCATCGACGGGGTCGTGAGGTCGTCGGCGACCACCGCGATCGAGTCGCTCGCGCGCCGCATCGCCCGGGCCGCGGCGTCCGCGGTGTAGCGCAGCGCGGCCGCGGCGGTGAGGACCCGCTGCTCGTACTCGGGCGCGACCGTCCGGGAACTGCCGCCCAGGACTCGTGACGCGGTCGTGACCGACACTCCGGCGGCCGCCGCCACGTCGCGCAGGGTGACAGTCGGTCTGGCTGGATGGGGCATGCGCCATTCCCTCCCGCACCATGAGAACGCCGCCGGCGAGCCACAGCGGCCCGCACGGGCCGCCGCCGATCCGCAGCAGCCCTCACCAGCCGCAGCCGACGCCACCCGAGGATATCCATGGTCGGCCGCCGACGGAATTCGGACCGTACAGGTGACGCGGTGGCGTGCGGCTCGGCTCCACGGTGGACACGAACACGCCCCGGCTCCGGCGGGACGCTTCGTCGCGGAGTGCCGTGCCGGCGTCGCCGCGGCCCTGGCAGCGGCGCCTGTCGCACCGCCGGAACGCCGTCGCGTCGGCACTGGGGCGTGCTCAGGCACGCGGGCCGAGGCCACACGCCGTGTCACGTCCAGACAGGCACGGCCTTCGGGCCCGACGCCGTGTCGTGGCCCATGGGCGCCGGGCCTCAGGGGGAAACGCACTACGCCACGGGTGAGCGGTCTGCCACGCATCAGGCCCTCGTCACCCCACCGCCTTCAAGACGCTGTGCGTCCCAGTGCACAATGTGCGGCATGGAAGATGGGCCGGCAGCGTCTCCGCCACGGCGCGGGGCGGCCGTAGCCGGGGAGCGCCAGGCAACCTTGCGTGATGTGGCCCGGGCCGCGGGCGTCTCGCAGGCGACGGCGTCGCGCGTGCTCAACGGCAGCATCCGCAACGTCCGGCAGGGGAACGCCGCCCGTGTGCTCGCCGCGGCCGCGGAACTGGGCTACGCGCCGCACCTGTCCGCCCAGGCGATCGCGCGGGGATCGACGAACACCGTCGCTCTGGTCGTCAGCGGTGTCGACGACCCGTACTTCTCCTCCATCGCGGCAGGTGTGACGCAGGCGGCGGAGGCGGCCGGACTCATCGTGACCATGGCGGTCGCGGGCCGCTCCCCCGAGCGGGAACTCCAGATCGTCAGGACGCTGCGCGGCATGCGGCCCCGCGCCATCATCCTGACCGGCAGCCGCATCGACGGCAGCGACACCCGCGACGCTCTCGTCGAGGAGTTCTACGCCTACCGGGATGCCGGCGGCAGCGTGGTCCTGATAAGCCAGCACGATCTGCCGTTCCGCACCGTCAGCATCGACAACTACGGCGGGGCGCGGCAGCTTGCCCGCGCGTTGGCAGGCCTCGGCTACCGACGGTTCGCGGTGGTGTGCGCGGGCGGGGGACTCAGGACGTCCCGTGACCGGTGCGATGGATTCATGGACGGCCTGCGCGAGTTCGACATCGACATCGACGAACACCGCGTGGTGGAAGCCGAGTTCAGCCGCCGAGGCGGGTGTGCGGCCGCCCGTGAGCTGGTCCGTCGGGGCCTGGACGGCACGGAACTCGTCTTCGCCGTCAGCGACGTCATGGCGATCGGTGCGATGACGGCATTCCGCGACGCCGGACTGGTCCCCGGCCAGGACGTCGCCGTCGCCGGCTTCGACGACATCGGCCCAGCGGTGGACGTCGTCCCGGAGCTGACCACCGTGACCGTACCTCTGCGGCAGCTCGGGCTCCGCGCGATGGAGCTCGCGCTGTCCGACGACGACGCCTCGCGGATCGTGCAGGTCTCCACGAGCGTTGTCCTACGGGGCAGCACACGGCGTCTGCCACGGCCGCGGGCCGACGGCCGGGGCTGAGATCCTGCGGCAGCCGCCCGCGGCCCGTGGACGCCTTCACGGCGACGCCGTACGCCCCGGACCCGCACCCATGACCGACACCGAACGCCAGATCGCCACGCGGTCACCTCACTCGGGCCTCCAGACGCTGGCGAACCCGATCAGCCCACCCACGACGAACCGCCCGTCCCTCACACGGAGAGCGTTCCCGTCTACGCCGCCGATCCTGGCGACCATGACGCTGTCCTCGACGAGTTCGTCGCCGAGAAGAGCGACTGGGAGAAGTGGCGGACCTTCTCCGACGGCACCACCCACGTCATCCACGAGTCATTGGCGGCGTAGCCCCGAGAGCGGAAACGCGTATCTGTAGCGACGTTGTGGATACGCGCATCCAGGCCGAGCGATGCGCCCCGGAGACGTCGGATCCGGGGCCGCATGCTTGCTGCGGTCCCTCATATGACACTGCCCGCGCCTCGCGCTGTTGATCTACGCAGGGAATCGCTGGACAGAGTGCTGGACCGTGTAGAGCGGTCGCTGCAGGTGCGTCTCGACCGAGAGACGGTAGTGCGCAAGCGCCGGACCGTCGGGTCTCGGACGGACCGCGACACATGGGTGCGCATCGAGCGACGGGGTTCGACCGGATCGGCGCCCAGGGATGGCGCCTTCGTTGCCGAACTCGGCGAGATGGCCGTGCGCTACCTCTTGGTCGACGGCCCGTCCTGAGCCGACCGTCGCTGTCGGTGACCAGCGTGCCAACCAGTATGGAGCACATGGTGCCGGGGCAGGTTGCGCTTGGTTGCCGTCACGTGGTTGCGGTGTGTAGTCACGACGTGATCGGGAGCTTTCGGTTCAACGTGATCCAACAAGGAACCCTGCCCTTGCCCGAATAACTCATCCGCCCAGGTGGGAGGGGCTGTACCGGGTGTCGCGGTCTTCTGCCTGACCACCTACGCCGGCCACATCACCGAGGCGACCAGGAGCAGGCATCGTGACGGTGTCTGTTGAAGAGCCCAGCCCATCCTCAACTCGGCGGAACAGAGATGTGGGTCGCCCGGCCTCCACAGCCTCGGCGACCCGGGCCGCCGTCTCGCGCAGCCAGATGTGCGCCGCGTCGTGCGTGTGCACCGGGTTGCCACCACAGGGCTTCCTGGAGCGGTACGGCGTCCTAGGGCGGTTCCATGACGCGAACGGGGACGAGTCCGTCCCGCCGCTCGGCCAGACGTCCCTGGATGAGGGCCACCCCGCGAGTGCCTGCGACCCGGAGGAGGCATCAGCTGGAAGCTGTCGACGGAGACCTCGACGTGCGGCTCGATGCCTGGCATACCGATCTGGCGGGCGGCGGGTGCGTCGTAGGTGCGCTGTTACGTGACCCACAGCAGTCGGGCCAGATCGTCGAGGGTGGGGTGTTCGCCGACCTCGGGGTTGCCGTCGGCGACGACGTAGACCCAGCTGTCCCGGTAGAGCTCGACCGTGGGGAAGCCGCTGATGATGCCCTGTGGCATCAACAGGCCGTCGGCGGTGCTCAGCAGTCCCCCGGTGTTGTCGATGATTTCCGTCGGTGCCTGTTTGAACCGGAGTCGGATGCCTGGTGCCTCGGCGTGGGTGGCGCGGGCGAGTTCGGCGCCGAAGACGGCCACCGCGTGGTCGGAGGAGATCAGAGTGAACTCATGTTCCTCGCGAGTGGGGGTCGAAATCGGCCTGGCTGGTGAAGACGCGCTCCAGCAGGCCGCAGGCGGTGGCGGTGCGGTCGAGGAGGACCAGGCCGAGGGCGGTCAGTTCGTAGCGTCCGCAGGCCCCGGGAGAGCAGGTCGTCGCCGAAGTGGCGGCGCAGCCGTACCAGGGCGGCGCTCATGGCGGGCCGACTGTGCCCGATGCGCGGCCGGCATTGGTGACGTTGCGCCCTCCAAGAGAGCGCGCAGGGCGACGACGAGGTTGAGGTCGAGGCTTGCCAGATTCACGAAGCGTCCCAGTGCCGGGGCGGAAGCGTGTGGGTATTTCTCACTTGGATTCAGATATCCAGGGAATCGATTTCCCAGATCATAAGTTACGGGCCAAATTAGTGGCACCGCATTCGGGAGGACATCTCCGTGGAATCCGCTGCCGTGTCGGCGCCCTTCAACCCCATCTCCGGACCGTTCGTCATCGGCGCCCTTTCGGCACCGGGCGAGGCCCGGTGGCCGGGCCTCGTGGCGCCGGACTGGCTGCGCATCGAGAACGCCCCCGGCTTCACCCCGCTCGGCCCGTGGATCGTCCCGGCCGACTCCATCCCCGACCCCTCCGACCTACAGGCCACCCCTGAAACTCAACGGCGAGACCATGCAGGACGAGTCGGCCAAGGACATGGTCTCGACGTCGCACAGTTGGTCGCGTACATCTCCCAGAACGCCAACTGCTTCCCGGCGACCTGATCCTCACCGGCAGCCCGGCCGGCAACGGCATCCACTCGGGCCGACTGCTGCGCGACGGCGACGTGATGGACGGCTCGGTCACCGGGCTCAGCGGAAGCCGGCAGGCCTGGAACCAGACCGGCGGTGCGACCGCCGCGACTTCGCTTTCCGTCACCGTACGCATGGAAGGACAGTGAGATGACCCGGATCGTGGTCGACTTCGACCGCTGCGAGGGCCACGGGTTGTGCGAACAGACCGCGCCCGAGGTGTTCCGGCTCGACGACGAGGGCGAGTTGCACCTGACGCGTGAGGAGGTGGACGCGGAGCACGAGACTTACGTCGCGGCCGCCGTTCGGGTATGTCCCGTCGCGGCGTTGAAGGTGCAGCCGTGAAACGGATCGTCGTGGTCGGTGGGTCCATCGCCGCGGTCACGGCCGCGCAGAGCCTGCGTACCGAGGGCTACTGGTCCGTCGGGGCCCGGGAAAGAACCGGTTGGTGACGCGCTGATAGCGCATGTAGTCGGGGCGTCGTTGCCGGCTGAAATACTCGGCGGGAACGGCGCCGGTGTAGTGCACGAGCATGTGGTACGTGGTCCAGGAGATCCAGGCCAGGGCGAGGGCCGTGAGCAGGCCGAAGACGATGTGATGGTGTGGCCAGCGGTCGATCAGCGCGGGCAGCGACAACAGGATGAGACTGTTCCACTGCATCCACTGACCGAAGTAGTTGGGGTGACGGCTGTAGCGCCACAGCCCGATGTCGCAGGTGCGGCGCACACCGTCTCGTCGGGTACGGTCGGCGAAACGGGCCTTCTGCAGGTCCGCCACCGATTCGAGGACCCAGAACACCGCCCACAGCGCGATCGCCGCGACACTCACGACATCGAGGCCGGCCGTGCGCACGGTGGCGAGCGCGGCCGGGACCGCGAGCACAGCGATGTTGGCGCCGCACTGGACCATGATCTCGACCTGGAGCGACACCTTCTCGTTGCGGAACCCGTCCCGCTCCCAACGGCGCCGCTGGTACTGGTACCGCGGCAACTCACCAGGCAACCGCTTGAACACCATGAAACGCAGCGCCCAGGCGCCCATACGCATGCCCATCAGCAGGTAGATCGCCGCAGTGGCGACAGCCACAGGCGAGTCCAGACCGCCGAACGCCAGGACCTGCACCCCGATCAGGGCCAGGCCCCACGGCCAGGCCACATCCACGTAGGACATGAACCCGGTGCGATGGGCCGGCAAGCACGCACCCACGACGAAGACGGCGAGTTGCACAAGCAGGTTGCAGACCATGAACCCCGTGAGGTCGCCCTGAAGTGCAAGGGCCGCGAACATCACGACATAGATCGCGAACGGCATTGTCCGCCTCACTGTGGCCACGGTGACTCCCTCCAAGAGTGAGACACTGATACACACGTGTCTCGCCAGATAGGAGTGAGACACTAGGACGGTGATGTCTCAAATGCAAGAGGTTCCACCTCCGCTGCCCCCGGACGAGCCGGTGCTGCGCGCTGCGGTCGCGATGTTCCTGCGGGACGGCTGGATCGACGCACGGGCGCTGGCTGCCGATGTTGGCATCGGCCGCGCCACCCTGTATCGGCGTTACGGCGACCGCGACCGCCTGATCGGCGAGGCGATCTGGGCGATCGCCACAACCGAGTTCGCCCACATCTACCCCCGGAGCCGCGGGCAAGGCGCCGACAAGGTCGCCGACCTCGTGCACGCCATGCTGACCACCAGCGCACAACTGCCGGCCATGCGTCGGTTCGTCGCCGAACACCCCGACACCGCACTACGGGTGATGACCTCGCGTGACGGCGTCATCCAGGACCGCATAGTCGAGACCGTCAGCCGGCTCATCCAGTCCGAGATCGGCGAACCCGACGACATCGACGCCCCGACCCTCGCCTACGCCGTCGTCCGGGTCGCCGAGTCCTTCTATTACCGCGAGCTCCTCACCGGGCAGCCCACCGACATCAGCGCCGCCACCACCATCATCCGCAGACTCCTACGCTGACCGGCCGACCTGACGCTCGACCACGCGTGCGCTGTCGAGCCAGGCCGGATACGGACGGACCGGAAGTACCCGCCATCTGCGGGCTCGGTGGCAGATCGCCGCGGCCTGCCCGGCGACGACCGCACTCGCCGATCTCATAGGCGGCTTCGCCGCCCTGCTGAAACCGGGCAAGGACTACGACGTGAAACTTACCGAGTGAAACAAATGCATGGACTCGCCGGATTCGACCTCCTCCGCCACCGCACCCTCCTGCCCTGACGGCTACCCGATGTCACCGCCGTTTCTTCGCCGCCAACGACCAGACGGCCCTCGGGGTACTGCGTGCCCTCCGCGAGGCGGGCCGCGACGTGCCGGACGACGTCAGCCTGCTCGGCTACGACAACATCCCCGAGGCCGAATACGTATGGCCTCCGTCGACCACGGTGCGGCAGGACTTCGGCGAGGCCGGGCGTCGCGCGCTGGAACTCCTTGTCGCCCAGATCGAGGGCGAGCCGAGAACAGGAACCTTGGTCGCGCGGGAGCCCGAACTGGTTGCACGGGGCAGCAGCGGCCCTCCTCCCTGACTGCGGAGTCGGAACAAGCGGATCTTCCGGGACTACCTGCACGCCCATCCCGGGGCGCGAGCCGATACACGCGGCTCAAGCAGCGATCGTCACCGCCGGTACGGAACCGGCCGGCGAACCTTTTCCAGCCAGAGCAGCAGCAACTACTCAAACCGGCTCCACGCGGCGGCCGCCATTCGGCGTCGGCCGTGGCTCGGCGGTGTCTTTTGCCGATGCAGGCCGACCGGACTCCATCATCTCGGCGACCCGGGCCATCGTCTCCCGCAGCCACATGTGCGCCGCGTCGTGCATGTGGACCGGATGCCACCACAAGGCCTGCTGGATCGGCACGGCGTCATAGGGCGGTTCCATGATGCGGACGTGTGCGAGTCCGTCCAGCTCGTCGGCGAGACGCCGCTGAAGGAGAGCTACCCGGCGGGTGCCCGCGACCAGGAGTGGCATCAGCTGGAAACTGTCGACGGAGACAGCCACGCGCGGCTCGATGCCGAGCGTGGCGATCTGGCGGGCGGCGGGGGCGTCGTAGGCTCGTTGGTACGTCACCCATGGCAGTCGGGCCAGGTCGTCGAGGGTGAGCTGCTCGCCGACCTCGGGGTTGTCGTCGGCGACGAGGAAGACCCAGCTGTCCTGGTAGAGCTCGACCGTGGGGAAGCCGCGAATGATGCCGTGGGGCAGCAGTAGCCCGTCCACGGTGCTGAGCAGCGACCCGGTACTGTCGATGATTTCATTCGGTACCTGCTTGAACCTGAGCCGGATGCCTGGTGCCTCGGTTTGGATGGTGCGGGCGAGTTCGGCGCCGAGAACGGCAACCGCGTAGTCGGAGGCGATCAGCGTGAACTCATGGTCCTCGCGGGAGGGATCGAATTCGGCCTGACTGGCGAAGACGCGCTCCAGCAGGTCGCAAGCGGTGGTGGTTCGGTTGAGGAGGGCCTGCCCGAGGGCGGTCAGCTCGTACCCTCCGCCCACCCGGGCGAGCAGGTCGTCGTCGAAGTGGCGGCGCAGCCGGGCCAGGGCCGCGCTCATCGCGGGTTGACTGAGCCCGATGCACTGGCCGGCTCTGGTGACGTTGCGCTCCTGCAGGAGGGCGCGCAGGGCAACGACGAGGTTGAGGTCCAGGCTGGCCAAGTTCACGAAGCATCCCAATTCCGGAGCCGGCACCATCGGTATTCACCGGCTGGATTCTCATATACAGGAAATCGATTTCCCTGATTGCAATCTACTGGGCCAGATTAGTGGCACCGCAATCGGGAGGAAATCTCCGTGACATCCGCAGCCACGTCGGCACCCTTCACCCCCTTCTCCGGACCGTTCGCCATCGGCACCCTTTCGGCACCGGGCGAGACCAGGTTCCCGAGCCTCGTGACGCCGGACGGCCGAGCGCTCGACCTGCGCACGGCACTGGACGAACCCGCGCTGACCACGCTAGCGCTCCTGGAGCGCTGGGACGAGGAGCTGCCGCGGCTGCACACCCTCGCCGGGGACCCGACGCGCGACTGGCGACCGCTGGCGGACCTGACGGTGCACGCGCCCGTCGAGCCCCGCCAGATCTTCCAGTCCGGCGCCAACTACCGCCAGCACGTGATCGACCTGGCGGTCGCACACCGCGCCCCCGACGCCCCGGGCACCATCGAGGAGGCCCGCGCCCAGGTCGCGGCGGTCATGGACAAGCGGGCCGCCGAGGACCTCCCGTACGTCTTCATCGGCCTGCCGACCACGATCAGCGGCCCCTACGACGACGTGGTACTTCCCACCTGGGCCGAGAAGCCCGACTGGGAGCTGGAACTGGCCGCGGTGATCTCCCGCCCCGCCTACCGGGTCACCGTGGACGAGGCGCTGGAGTACGTCGCGGGCTACACCATCGCCAACGACCTCACCGACCGCGCGACCGTCTTCCGCCGGGACATGCCCCCGATCGGCACCGACTGGCTGCGCAGCAAGAACGCCCCCGGCTTCACCCCGCTCGGCCCGTGGATCGTCCCGGCCGGCTCCATCGCCGACACCTCCGACCTGCAGGTCACCCTGAAACTCAACGGTGAGGCCATGCAGGACGAGTCCACCAAGGACATGGTCTTCGGTGTCGCACGGTTGATCTCCTACATCTCCCAGACCGCCCAACTACTTCCCGGCGACCTGGTTCTGACCGGCAGCCCGGCCGGCAACGGCATCCACTGGGGCCGGCTGCTGCGCGACGGCGACGTGATGGACGGCTCGGTCACCGGACTCGGCGCCCAGCGCACCCGCTGTGTCGCGGAGAAAGAGCAATGAGCCCCGCCCATATCGACCGTACGGATCCCGAGGCGGCGATCGCCGAGGCCGCGAAGGCGTACTCGAACTGGGGCCGCTGGGGTAAGGACGACGTGCTCGGCACGCTCAACTTCCTCGACGAGGCCAAGCGCCGCGAGGGCGCGGCCCTGATCCGCGACGGAGTCAGCTTCTCCTTGTCACAGGCCTTCGACATGGACGGCCCGCAGAAGGGCTGGCGGCGGCGTACGAACCCGGTGCACACGATGCTCGCCACCGGCACCGACGCCGCTCTGGGCGGCCAGGGCTTTCCGCACGGTTTCGGTGGCGCCGACGACGTGATCGCCATGCCCCTGCAGTGCTCCACCCAGTGGGACGGGCTCGGGCACATCTTCGATCACGGCAAGGCGTGGAACGGCCGCCCGGCGGAGAAGGTCGTCACCTCCGAAGGCGACCTGGTCACCGGCATCGAGCACATGGCTCCGCACGTGGCCGGGCGGGGCGTCCTCCTCGACGTGGGTCTGGTCGTCGGTCAGGACGGCGAACTTCCCGACGGCTTCGCCATCGCCGAGGAGCACCTGACCGCAACCGCCGAGGCGCACGGCGTGACCGTCGGTCGTGGCGACCTGGTCCTCGTGCGCACCGGGCGGCTGGCCCGCGCCCGTCACGAAGGCTGGGGCGACTACGCGGGCGGGCCGGCACCCGGGTTGAGCTTCAGTACGGCCGGCTGGCTGCACCGGAGCGAGATCGCCGGGATCGCCACCGACACCTGGGGTTTCGAGGTGCGGCCCAACGAGTTCGAACACGCCTTCCAGCCGCTGCACCAGGTCGCCATCCCTCACATCGGTCTGCTCATCGGGGAGATGTGGGACCTCGACGCCCTCGCCGCACATTGCGCCGCCGACGGCCGGTACGAGTTCTGGCTCACCGCCGCGCCACTGCCCATCACCGGGTCGGTCGGCTCACCGGTCAATCCCATCGCCGTCAAGTAACGCCCTGGACGGCCGGGCGGGCCGCGCCAGGACGGCTACGCACCCTCGCCAGCCCGGCCCGCAACACCCCCTCTGCCGCTCGAAGTCGCGCGGCACCTTCTCAGGGAGAACCCATGAATGGCCCTCGTCCCCGCACCGTCCTCGTCATAGGCGGCGGCGCGTCCGGCAACGCCGTGACCGTGCTGCTGCGGCGGGCGGGCATCGCCGTGGAACTGATCGAGGCCAAGCCCGACTGGAACGTGCTCGGCTCCGGCATCACCCTCCAGGGCAACGCGCTGCGCGTGCTGCGCGAAGTGGGCGTATGGGACAAGGTCCGGGAGAGCGGCTACGCCGTCGACGCCGTCGGCCTGGCCGCGCCCGACGGGACCGTGTTCCATGTCCAGCAGGACATCCGCACCGGTGGGGACGACCTGCCCCCGATCTTCGGCATGCAGCGGCCCCGGCTCCAGGAGATTCTGTGTGAGGCCGTCCTCGAGAGCGGCGCGGCGATACGCCTGGGCACCACCGCCGAGGAACTGGTCCAGGACGCGTCCGGCGTCACCGCCCGGTTCAGCGACGGCACCGAGGGCCGCTACGACCTCGTCATCGCCGCCGACGGCGTCAGCTCCCACACGCGCGCGATGATCGGCATCAGCGACAAACCCGAACCGACCGGCATGGCCATCTGGCGCGTCCCCGTGCCCCGCCCCGAGCGCGTGGAGCGTATGGACCTGTCCTACGGCGGACCGTGCTACATCGCCGGCTACTGCCCCACCAGCAAGAACACCATCTACGCCTACCTCGTCGAGGCCAACCGCGACCGCGCCTCCATCGACCCGGCCTCGTACGCGGACGAGATGCGGCGGCTGGCCGCGCCCTACGGGGGTGCGTGGCCGGAGATCGCCGCGAGCATCACCGACCCCGCCAAGGTCAACTACACCTGGTTCGACCGGCTGCTCGTCGAGGGCTCCTGGCACCGCGGGCGGGTCGTCCTGATCGGTGACGCGGCCCATGTCTGTCCTCCCACGCTCGCCCAGGGCGCGGCCATGTCGCTGGAGGACGCCTCCGTACTGGCCGAGATGCTGACCGCGGAGCAGGACTGGGATTCCCTGGACGCTCTCCTGACCGGCTTCTACGAACGCCGGATCGACCGTGTCCGCATGGTGGTCGAGGCATCCGTGCAACTCGGTCAGTGGCAGCTGGACGGCGTCCGTGACGCCGACGCACCCGGTCTGATGGGCCGCACGATGTCCGTCCTGAAGGAGACCCCGTGAACCCCGTGAGTCCCCAGAACGGCGCACCCACGATCGACGTCCACGCGCACGTCCTGCTCCCTCAGGTCGAGGACGCCGTCGCCGGACACTCCGGGCTGGCCGCGGCCCGCGATCTCGACGCCCGCCGCAACGGCCCCGAGGCCATCGCCGTCAGCGGCCCGATGTTCCGGGACCGCTTCCCGAGGCTGACCGACGTCAAGGCCCGGCTCGCCGCGATGGACGCCTCCGGGGTCGACGTCCAGTTGGTCTCGCCCTCTCCGTCGCACTACCACTACTGGGCCGACGAGGACCTGGCCCGTACGGTGTGGGAACTGGCCAACGAGGGCACCGCCGCGCACGTCGCCCAGGACCCGGAACGGCTGCACGGCCTCGGCCTCGTCCCGCTCCAGCACCCGGGCCTCGCCGTCGAGGCCCTCGAACATGCCCTCGGCCTGGGCCTACGCGGTGTCGAGATATCGAGCCACGCGCCGGGACGCGAACTGTCGGACCCCGCGTACGAACCGTTCTGGACACGGGCCGAGGAAACCGGCGCGATCCTCTTCCTGCACCCCTTCGGCTGCACGCTCGACGAGCGCCTCAACCGCTGGTACCTGTCCAACACCGTCGGCCAGCCGACCGAGAACGCCGTCGCCCTGTCCCATCTGATCTTCTCCGGGGTCCTGGACAGGCACCCGGGGTTGCGCATCGTCGCCGCCCACGGCGGCGGCTATCTGCCCACCCACATCGGCCGCTCCGACCACGCCTGGCTCGCCCGCACCGACACCCGCGGCTGCGCGCACCCGCCCAGCAGCTACCTCAAGCAGCTGTACTTCGACTCCCTCGTCCACGACCCGGATGTCCTGCGCGAGCTGATCCGGGTGGCCGGCCCCGACCGGGTACTGCTCGGCTCCGACTTCCCCTTCGACATGGGCACCGACGACCCGCTCGGCGCGCTGCGCGATGTCACGGACCTGCCCGCCCCCCACTTCCACGCCGTACGCGGCGGCAACGCGGCAGCGCTGCTCCGCCTTGTCTGAAGCGTCCGCACCGTCTGAACCGTCCGAACCGCACAGAGGAGAACCCCCACCATGAGCACACGTCTGCTCACCCACCTGCGGCACGTCGACCTGGCCGTGCCGGACTACGACAAGCAGCTCGACTTCTACGCCGGCGTCTGGGGCCTGACCAAGGTCGCCGAGGACTCCGGCATCTCCTTCCTGGCCGCCGAGGGCTCCCCCGAGCAGTACATCGTCCGGCTGCGCAAGGCCGAGGAGAAGCGCCTCGACCTCATCTCCTACGGCGCGGCGAACCCCGCCGACGTGGACGCACTCGCCGAGCAACTCCTCGCGGGTGGAGTGCAGTTGATCTCCCAGCCGGGCAAGATCGACACCCCCGGCGGCGGCTACGGCTTCCGCTTCTTCGACATCGACGGCCGCACCATCGAGGTCTCGGCCGACGTCGAGGCACGCCGGCACCGTCGTATCGAGGAGAAGGAGTCCATCCCGGTCCGTCTCTCGCACGTCGTCCTGAACTCCCCCAATATCAACGCCACCCGCGCCTGGTACGAGCAGCACCTCGACTTCCGGCTGTCCGACACGATGGCCTTGCCGCACATGGGCGACGTCATGCACTTCATGCGGATCAGCAACCAGCACCACTCCATGGCCATCGCCAGCGGTCCGCACACCTCCCTGCAGCACCTCTCCTTCGAGATGCGCGGCATCGACGAGTACATGCGCGGCTCCGGCCGCGTGATGCGCTCCGGCGCCCGCAAGATCTGGGGCCCGGGGCGGCACATGGCGGGCGACAACACCTTCACGTACTTCCTCGACCCGCACGGCAACACCGTGGAGTACACCACCGAGCTCGAAAAGCTGGACGAGGACACCTGGCACCCGCACATCTACGACCTGACGAAGCCCGAGAACGGCGACCAGTGGGGCACGTCCAACCCGATGAACGAGATGGTCGCCAAGGAAATGCTCAACGACGTCGACCGCGGCGTCTTCGTCGCTCCGCCGGTCTGACCGCTTGACCCCGGGGGCTCGGCGCACTCCCCCGCCTGCCATGCCGCCGGGCCCCCGACCTGTGTCAACCCTCCCAGCTCCCTAGGAATGCCATGCGTTTCGCCACGTACGAACAGCACGGCCGCAGCCGTCTCGCCACCGTCGAGGACGACGGCACCCTCTACCCTTGCCCCGGCACGGGGACGCTTCTCGACCTGATCCAGGCCGGTCCCGAGGCACTGCGCGAGGCGGGCAACGCAAGCCTGGACGTGCCGCGCGGCCCGCACGTCTCCCAGGTGCGACTGCTGCCGCCGCTCCAACCGCCGTCCGTACGCGACTTCATCACGTTCGAGGAGCACGTCGAGGGCGTACGGCGAAACATCGACGGAATCTCGGGCGCCCCGGACGCCTGGTACGACGCGCCCACCTTCTACTTCACCAACCCCTACGCGGTCATCGGCGCTCACGAGGACGTCCCCGTGCCGCCCGGCAGCCAGGCAATGGACTTCGAACTCGAAGTCGCCGCGGTCATCGGCCGCGAAGGCCGGGACCTCACCCCCGAGCAGGCCCGCGACCACATCATCGGCTACACCATCTACAACGACTGGTCCGCACGCGACCTCCAGTCCCGCGAGATGCAGGTCAGCCTCGGCCCCTGCAAGGGCAAGGACACCGCCACCACCCTCGGCCCCTACCTCGTCACCGCGGACGAGCTGGAGCCCTACCGCGACAGCGACGGCTTCCTGCGCCTGTCGCTGACCGCCGAGATCAACGGCGAGGTCGTCGGCAAGGACCTGCTGTCCAACATGAGCTGGACCTTCGAGGACATGACCGCCTACGCCTCCCGCGGCACCTGGGTCCGCCCCGGCGACGTACTCGGCTCCGGCACCTGCGGCAACGGCGGCTGCCTCGCGGAGCTCTGGGGCGTGCGCGGCCGCCAGGACCCGCCGCCGCTCAAGCCCGGCGACACCGTCACCCTCACCGTCGAGGGCATCGGCACCGTCTCCAACACCGTGGTACCCGGTGCCGAACCGGTGGCCGTCCCTCGCGCCCGTACACGCCCACGCACGCGCCCGTGAACCGCGCGGCGGAGAGCAGGCCGGCCGACAAGGTCGTCATCACCGGGGCCGTGCACGGGCAGGGCACGGTCGAGGCGCCGGCCCGGGCGGGAGCCGACCGCCACCGATGTGACACAGGCACCCGGCCCACTACGTCACCCCGAGAATGATCGGCGCCGAGGGCCACGCGCGGCGACGTGCTCGCCGATGACCACCCCGATGCGCGCCGTCGGCCGCCACATCCCACTCCGCCGGACCGGCCCTCCTGACGAGGCCTCGTACTTCACCGGCGCCAGCCTCGACGGCGGCTGGGCGACTGCGCTCTGCCCGGCTCCTCCGTTCGC
Organism: Streptomyces sp. MB09-02B; assembly: GCF_033794485.1. Classification (NCBI taxonomy): domain Bacteria; kingdom Bacillati; phylum Actinomycetota; class Actinomycetes; order Kitasatosporales; family Streptomycetaceae; genus Streptomyces; species Streptomyces sp. MB09-02B. The sequence goes on along the minus strand of NZ_JARGEE010000017.1, from coordinate 20,091 downwards.
CCCCGGCCGACCTCCGGCTGAAAGGACCCGCACGTGAACAAGGTCAGCGCGAGCGCCGCCGAGGCGGTCGCCGACATCTGCGACGGTGCCTCGCTCGCCGTTGGCGGCTTCGGCCTGTCCGGCATACCGGCCACCCTCATCGGCGCCCTGCACGTCCAGGGCGCCACCGGCCTGAAGGTCGTCTCCAACAACTGCGGCGTAGACGGCCAGGGACTCGGCCTCCTACTGGCCGCCGGCCGTATCAGCCGTGTGACCGGCAGTTACGTCGGCGAGAACAAGGAGTTCGCCCGCCAGTACCTCAGCGGCGAGCTGGAGGTCGAACTCGTACCGCAGGGCACCCTGGCCGAGCGGCTACGGGCCGGCGGGGCCGGCATCCCGGCCTTCTACACACCGGCAGGCGTGGGCACCCAGGTCGCTGACGGCGGCCTGCCCTGGCGTTACGCGGCGGACGGCAGCATCGCCCTCGCTTCCCCCTCCAAGGAGAAGCGCTCCTTCGGCGGCCGCGCGCATGTCCTCGAACACGGCATCACCACCGACTTCGCGCTCGTCCGCGCCTGGCGCGGCGACACTCACGGCAACCTGGTCTTCAACAAGGCCGCCGCCAACTTCAACCCGCTGGCCGCCATGGCCGGCCGCATCACGATCGCCGAGGTCGAGGAACTCGTTGAGCCCGGCGAGCTGCCCCCCGACGCGATCCATCTGCCGGGCGTCTTCGTCCAGCGGGTCGTCGCCCTCACGCCCGCGCAGGCCGCCGACAAACTGATCGAACGGCGTACGATTTCCGCGCCCCAGGCACGAGAGACGGTGCACAGCTGATGCCCTGGACCCGCGACCAGATGGCCGCCCGCGCCGCCGCCGAACTCACCGACGGCTCCTACGTCAACCTCGGCATCGGCCTGCCCACCCTCATACCCGGACACCTCCCGCCGGGCGTCCATGTCGTCCTCCACTCCGAGAACGGCATCCTCGGCACCGGGCCCTACCCCACTGAAGGCGACGTCGACCCCGACCTCATCAACGCCGGCAAGGAAACCGTCACGGTGCTCCCGGGAGCAGCCTTCTTCGACTCCGCCCTGTCCTTCGGAATGATCCGCGGCGGCCACATCGACACCGCCGTGCTCGGTGCCATGCAGGTCTCCGCGACCGGCGACCTCGCCAACTGGATGATCCCCGGAAAGATGATCAAGGGCATGGGCGGTGCCATGGACCTCGTTCACGGCGCCCGCCGCGTCATCGTCCTCATGGATCACATCGCCAAGGACGGCAGCCCCAAGATCCTCGACGAGTGCACCCTGCCCCTCACGGGCCAGGCCTGCGTCCACCGCGTCATCACCGACCTGGGCGTCATCGACGTCACCGACAACGGCCTGGTCCTTGTCGAAACCGCCCCCGGCGTCACCCACCACGACATCACCGCCGCCACCGCCGCGAAACTGCGCACCGCCGCTTGAGGCACGACAACCGATAGCACCAACCAGTTCGGTTCGCCGACTTCACCGACGCCAAAGGCATCGACCGGAATCGGGTGGCAGTTTCAACCGTGGATGCACCGCGATTTCCGCCGCGGCCATCCCTGTTCACAGAGGTACACATGCTCGCAATGACTGGCAGCTGGCCGGGCACCGAGCGTGTATGGGACAAGCCCTCCCTCACCATCTACCAGGTCAACGACGACCAAGGCTGAGGAACCCACCATGAAGAAGCTTCCCGCCCAGCGCGGCCGCGTCGCCGTCATCGGCGCCGGGCCCGGCGGCATGGCCGCCGCACTCTCCGTCCACCAGGCCGGCCACGACGTCGTGCTGTTCGAGCGCTACCCGCACGCCAGACCCGCCGGCAACATCCTCAACCTGTGGCCGCCCCCCATCAAGGCACTCGGGCTGCTCGGAGTGAACACCGAGGACCTGGGTGCGCCCTGTACGTCCGAGTTCCGCAACGCCCGCGGCCGCCGCCGGGTCCGCGCGGCCCTTCCTGAGCAGGTTGTCCGCGACTACGGCGGCGGCTTCATCGGCCTGCTGCGCCCCGAGCTGTACGAGAGGCTGCTCGACGCGCTGCCCAAGGGTGTCCTGCAGGTCAACCACACAGTGGAGCGCATCGAGCAGGACGAGAACGGTGTTCGACTGCACCTCGCGGACGGACGAGTCCACGAGGCGGACCTCGTGATCGGCGCGGACGGCATCGATTCCCTGGTCCGCCGCACTCTGTGGGGCGACAGCCCCAAGCGCGAGCACAACCTGCACATCTTCGGCGGCTACACCTTCGACGAGAGCGTCGAGACCGAGCCCGGGATGTGCGTTCTCTCTCACACCCGCACTGTGCAGGGCAGCTGGACCGCCATCCGCGACAAGGGACGTGACGGCCACCAGTGGTGGATACTCGAAGCGTTCGACGCAAGGCGGGAGTTCTCGGGGGACCTGCACTCGAACGCGACCGGCCTCGGCCAGGACTTCGCCCGTCCGCTCCCCCAGCTGATCGCCGCGACCGACCCCGCGCACGTTCAGCGCTGGGTGATCCGCGACCGCAAGCCGCTGAAGCAGTGGTCCAAGGGCCGCGCCACTCTCGTCGGCGACGCCGCGCACCCCACCTCCCCGTACGCGGGGTACGGCGCCGGCATGGCCACCGAGGACGGCTATTTCATCGGCCGCCGCCTGGCAGGGGTGGACCTGAGCGACTACGCCGCTGTCCGCCGGGCACTCGACGCCTTCGAGGCCCCCCGCAAGCCGCACACCGCCCGGCAGTCCCAGCACGCCTATGCCCTCGGGCAGGTCTTCCATCACGCGCCGCGCGCTCTGCAACCGATCCGGGACGTGATCCTGGACCGCACCCCACTGATGCAGAAGGTGGTCGGTGACTCCACCCCCAGTTCGATCCTCACTCAGCTCGAGGAGATCGACCGGGCCGAAGCCCGCTTCACCGCACTCCTCGGCCTCGGCGAGGCGCACGGCACCACTCCGTGACCTCGTGGCTGGGACCGCGCCCGGCGGGGCGCGCGGAAGATGTGGCCACCGGTCCGCGACGTGAATCGCGTCCGGGGCGCCGAGCCGTCCGGCCTCGGCATATGCGGTGGACCGGTCACGGCAGATCAGCTCGACGCCGGGATGGCCGGCGAGTCAGGCGACCACCGTCGGCGTGGTCCGGTCGGGCAGCAGATCGATGGGACGGTGCGTGTCGATGTCCACCAGGATCGTGCCGTAGTTGTGTCCCTTGCGCAGAGCGAACTCATCCACCCCGAGCACCCGTGGAGTGTGCACTTCGGGCTCCGGCAGACGACGTATCAGCCGCAGGAGCGTCGACCGGCTCGCCCGGACCGCGAGCGCGTTCGCCAAACGGGCGCCGGCCCGGCCAGCCAGCATCACCCCTACCTGTTGCAGCACCGTCTGCAGCCCGGGGGCTTCGCCTCCCATGCCGGAAAGTGAGTCCGTCGACCTGCTCGACGAACGTGGCCTGTCGGCAGTCGCGGTCACGGCAGCGGAGCCGCCGGACCTGTAACTCGAGCGACACGGGACGCCCGGCGACCGGAGTATCGGAAAGGTGGCGCACGTATCGGCTGTGCACCCGGCCCGACACCGTCCCGCAGGCGGGACATGCGGCCCGCTCCGCCGATGCGCGGGCCCGCACGACCACCAACTCGCCGTCGACCACTGCGTTTTCGATCACTACACCTTCGATCTGGTGGAACCTCAGGTCCTGGAGGAACACATCACCCACGACCGTTCATGATCGCGCTTGTGGTGACCCTCCGTGGCCCCGGCACTGAAAGTGATCCAGAACCACTCTTCAGCCGTCGTCGACACAGAGCTACTTCATTCCCGTGGTGGCGATTCCCTTGACGAGGTAGCGCTGGCCGACGAGGAAGACGATGAAGACCGGGATCAGCGTGATGACGGACATCGCGAACAGCGATCCCCATGAAGCCCCGCTGGTGGCGTCGACGTAGTTGCGCAGGGCCACGGGTGCCGTCTGCAGTTCCGGCTTGGTCAGGTAGATCAACTGGCTGAGGAAGTCGTTCCACGTCCAGATGAAGGTGAAGATGGCGGTGGTGGCCAGGGCCGGCAACGAGATGGGCAGCAGAATTTGGAAGTAGATACGCCAGTACCCGGCTCCGTCGATCTTGGCTGCCTCGTCCAGCTCGGTGGGCAGACTCCGGAAGAACTGGATCATCAGGAAGATGAAGAATGCGTCCGTGGCGAGGAACTTGGGAACGATCAGCGGGAGAAACGTGTTCACCCATCCGATCTCCGAGAACATCACATACTGCGGAATGATGAGTACGTAGATCGGCACCATCAGAGTCAGCATCATCATGCCGAAGAAGAACGCCCGCCCGCGGAACTTCAGCCGCGCGAAGGCGTAGGCCGCCATGGAGCAGCTGACCAAGTTGCCGAGCAGTGCCCCCAGGACGACGATCGCCGAGTTCATCAGGTACGCCCCGAACGGGTGCGACAGCGCGTTCCAGCCGTCGGAGTAGTGCCCGAAGTCGGTCTCCGTGGGCAGCAGGGAGGGCTCACGGAAGATGAGAGCGTCCGGTTTGATCGAGCTGGCGATCATCCACAACAGCGGGTAGACCATCACGAGGCCGAAGGCGATCAGCACGACGTGCTTGATGAGCGCGCGTATCCGAGCCACCCGCCTACGGCGCTGCGCGGCGGGAGCAGGCGCAGGAGTTGGAGCAGGCGAAGGAGTGTCTTCGGCCTTCAGGAGTGTCATCTCACTTACCGTCACCGTAGAACACCCATCTCTTGCTGAAGTAGAAATTGATTGCGGTCAGGGCGCCGACGATCACCACGAGCAGCCACGCCATGGCCGAGGCGTAGCCCATGTGGAGTCGGCCGAAGCCCTCCTCGTACAGGTACAGCGAGTAGAAGAGGGTCGAGTCCGAAGGACCTCCCGTCCCCCCGCTGACAACGAACGCCTGGGTGAAGGACTGGAAGGAGCTGATGACCTGGAGAACGAGGTTGAAGAAGATGATCGGCGTGAGCAGCGGCACGGTGACGTGCCGGAACTGGTGCCAGCGGCCGGCGCCGTCGAGGGCGGCGGCTTCGTAGTACTGCTCGGGGATCTGCCGCAGACCGGCCAGGAAGATCACCATGGAGGAGCCGAAGGTCCACACGTGCAGGACGACGAGGCTGTACAGCGCGGTGTCCGGGTTGGAGATCCAGCCGGGCCCGTCGATGCCGAAGAGACCGAGGAACTTGTTCACCAGGCCGTCGGTGCCGAAGACCTGTCGCCACAGGATGCCCACGGCGACCGAGGCGCCGAGGAGCGAGGGCAGGTAGTAGACGGACCGGTAGAACGCCAGCCCCTTGATGCCCCGGTTGAGGATCATCGCCAGGGCGAGGGCGACCGCCAGCAGCAACGGAACGCTCAGGGCGACGTAGGCGAAGGTCACGCCCAGGGATGTGCGCAATCGGGGGTCGTCGAGCATCTTGCTGTAGTTCTCGAAGCCCACCCACTCGGGAGAGCTCAGCAGGTTGTAGTCCGTCATCGAGAAGTACAGCGAGGCGATCATCGGGCCGAGCGTGACGCCGGCTATGCCGACGAACCACGGCAACAGGAAGACCCATGCGGTCCGTTCTTCTTTTCTGGCCGCCTGGCTGAGGGGGCTGCGGAGCACAGTCATCGTCCTCGGGTTCTTGGTTCGGGTGCGGGTTTAGGAGTCGCTCGACGACGGCTCGGCGTGCTGCGATGCGGACAGCGGACAGCGCACGACGGCGACGTCCGCCGCGTCGAGGACGAGCGTCTGCCCGGCCTCCAGGCGGCGTCCGGTGATCAGGTCGGTGCCGGAGCGGTCGAGGGTGACGGTCGCCTTGTCCTGCCGGTGGTTCAGCAGGAACAGGTACACATTCGTGTCCGTCCGTCGCTCGGTGACCTCGACGCCTCGTGGTGCGGCGTGCACCGGTCGCACCTCGGCACGGTCCAGGACGTGCCGCACCAGGGCCTCGAGGGCGTCGTCGTCCAGACGTGTGCCGACGTACACGGCGCGGCCCTGGCCTAGTTCGTGCTCGACCACTGCGGCTTTGCCGGTGAGATGCCCCTTTCGGTAGACGGCGAGCGGTCGGGCGGTCTCCGTTTCGAGGTCGTCCTGCCACAGGGAAGCGGTCGCGAGGAAACCGGTCAGGGCGGCCTGTTCGGCTGCCGCCTGGACCGGCACCGTGGCCTCGGCGGGCAGCGGAGAGAACTCCTGCACGTGCGCGCCGATGATGTCGCGCAGGGCTCCGGGGTATCCGCCTTCGACGATCCGGTCGTCCTCGTCGACGATCCCGGAGAAGTACGAGACGACGAGATGGCCGCCGTCCTCCACGAACCTGTGCACGGCCGCACTGTGTTGACGTGTCATCAGGTACTGGTTGGGGATGACCAGGACGCGGTAGGGCGACAGGTCGTCGTCGAGGGTGACGACGTCGACGGCGACCTGGCTGTTCCACAGGGCCCGGTAGTGCCGGGCGACGGTGTCCCGGTAGTCGAAGGCGTTGTCCGGGTGGGCGCAGCCTTCCACGGCCCACCAGTTCTGCCAGTCCCAGACGATCGCGACCTGGGCGCTGGTGCGCGCTGTGGCGATCTCGTCGATGGCCCGCAGTTCGTTGCCGAGGGCCTTGACCTCCTGCCAGGTCCGTGTCTTCTCTCCGCCGTGCGGGAGCATCGCGGAGTGGAACTTCTCCTGCCCCTGGCGTGAGGCCCGCCACTGGAAGAACATCACCGCGTCGGAGCCGTGCGCGACGGCCTGGTAGGAGCCCAGGCGCATCCGGCCCGGCTGTTTGACCTGGTTGGTCTTCCACTGGCTGACCGCGCCGGCCGCCTGTTCCATCAGCATCCAGGGCTGCCCGTCGCGCAGGGTGCGCATCAGGTCGTACTGGAAGGCGGCGACGGACATCGAGTGCGGCTTGCCGGGGTCGGGGTAGCAGTCGAAGGCGACGACGTCGAGTTCCTTCGCCCACCGGTGGCTGTCGGTCAGCCGGCACCCGAAGAAGTTGGTGGTCGCCGGCACGTCCGGCGTGACCCCGTGGAGCAGGTCGCGCTCCTGTGTGAGCAGTTCCAGCAGGAGCTCGGAGGTGAACCGGGAGAAGTCCAGCTCACGGGAGGGATTGACCGAGCCGCGCACGGGCCGGGGCAGGTGCACCTGGGACCAGTCGCCGTAGCACTGGCTCCAGAACGCCGTGCCCCACCGGTGGTTGAGCTCGTCGAGGGTGCCGTACCGCCCCTGCAACCAGCCGCGGAAGCGCTCGTCGCAACGGTCGCAGTAGCAGTCGGAGTGGTACTCGTTGCCGATGTGCCACATGGCCAGTGCCGGATGGCTCCCGTACCGCTCGGCCAGCTTGGTGGCGATGCGCCGGCTGCGGTCCCGGTAGACCGGGGAGGAGGGGCAGAAGTGTCCTCGACTGCCGATGCCGTGCCGCACTCCCTGCCGGTCCACCGACAGGATCTCGGGGAAGTCCGTGGCGAGCCACGGAGGTGGCGCGGCGTTCGGCGTCGCGAGGTTGACATGGATGCCGTTCGCCCACAGCAGGTCCATGATCTCGTCGAGCCATGAGAAGTCGAACTCGCCGTCGGCCGGCTCCAGCATGGCCCAGGAGAAGACGCCCAGGCTCACGAGCCGCACGCCCGCGGCTCGCATGAGCCGGACGTCCTCCTGCCACACCTCCCTCGGCCACTGCTCCGGGTTGTAGTCCCCGCCGTAGACGACTCCCGGCAGTCGACTGCGAAAGGTGTTCATGCGCGGATCGTTCGTGCGCGGATCGGACACAGCGGGGATTCCTTCCGGAGGCGCTACTACATGTGGCAGCTCAGAGCTGGGACTTGATCTCGGAGATGAACTTCTTGGCCGCCGCCTTCGGCGACAGGCGGTCGAACAGCACGTCCTCGTTGAGGCGCTGGAAGATCTCCGGGACTGCGGGGCCGGCCTCCGCGTTGGGGAGGTGCACCGCGGTCGGCTTCAGGGCGTTGACACGGCCCAGGTAGTCGGCGATCCGCTTCTCCGCGGGGGACAACTCGGGCGTGATCGCCTTGAGCACGTCGGGGTTGACGGGAACACCGCGGTCGAACTTCCCGATCTTGCCCGCCTCGGGGGAGTTGACCAGGAAGTCGAGCAGCTGCGCGGCCTCCTTGGGGTGTTCCGTCCGCGCCGAGGCCCCGTAGAAGACGCCGGGCTTGGTGTAGGCACCGACCTGGGTGGCACCGTCCTCGCCGGGGAAGAGCAGCAGCTTGGTCTCGCGCCCACTGGCGGCCTCCAGCGCGCCGAGCTGGGTGACGGACATCTCGGTCATTGCCGCCTTGTGCTGGGCGACCAGGTTCTGCTCGATACCGGCTCCTGAGGCCAGGGCCTCGACGGCTGCCTCGGGGCTTGTCGTGGCACCGCTGTCACGCAGGTTGACGACCCACTCCCAGTAGCCGGTCATGGTCTTCTCGGTGAAGCCTATTTCGCTGCCGTCCTCGGTCCAGTAGTCCTCACCGTGCTGCCGCAGCCACGGGCCCACCATGTTGGGGTAGAGAGGCATGACACTGCCGACCAGCTTCGACTTCGACTTGGCGACGGCGGTGGCGGTCTTCACGTAGTCGTCCCACGACCACTTGGTGTCGTCCGGAATGGGCACACCGGCCTTCTTGAACGCCGCCGGATCCACAGCGACGCCGAACGCGCTGTCGCCGGCCGGGACGCCGTAGAGGCCGCCCTTCACGGTCGTCATCGACATCGAGTTCGGGGGCAGCTTGTCGGTGTTCAGCACGTCCTTGACCTTCTTCAGGTCCATCAGCTGCCCGTTGTCGATGTACGAGTACATGAACGGGTCCGTGATCTGCAGGACGTCGGGCATGTCACTGGCCGCGGCGCTGGTCGACAGCTTCTTCCAGTAGTCGTCCCAGTTGGAGTACTCGACCTGGACGCTGATGTTCGGGTGCTCCTTCTCGAACAGCGCGATCATCTGCTTGGTCTGCTCGTGCCGGACGTCCGACCCCCACCAGTTGAACCGGATGACGGTCTTGCCGCCGTCGTTGCCGGAGGAGTCCGCGGCGCAGCCAGCGGAAAGGACGAGGGCGAAGACCGAACAGGTCAGCCCGACTGCCCGGAGTCGAGAGCGTCTGCTCGGACGGGACGAGTGGTTCATGGTGGGGCTCCTCTGCTGCCATCACTGGGCGGTGTGCCCAGACGGGGGAAACGTCGTCTCAGGAAGTCGGCGTAGGACGCCGGCTGTTTCGCCGCGTGGCGGCCAACTGCACAACTCGGCTGCTTTGCGGGCCGCGAAAGTTACTTGCGATCCGGTTGCCTGCCGCTCGCCCGGCTCGTCGGGATCCCGGGTGGGCCGCAGCGGGTCTGACAGGGTTTGTTGTGAACGTACGCTGGAGCCTTGGGTCGGTGTGCCGAGCTGATCCGCGAGGTTGACCGCGAGCGTCGCGCCGAGTTGAGGGCTGTGTGCGTCAGCAATAGTGAACGTTCACGCGGCGAGCGTAGTAACCGGCCACATCTCGGTCAAGAGGTCTCTGCATAACGCTTGGGTACTTAGTGCGACTTCACCGGTTCCGGACCGGTACGGAAGCGGAACGGGCCGCGCGGGAACATGCCGGGTCAGCGTGTTCCGCGCGGTGCGGACAGGGGTTCGGGCGCGTATGTCCGCCCGGACGCCCGTTGTACGACGGCCGGTTGGTGGGGCCGACGGGCTATATGGTGTGGTTCGTCCTCGCCGGTCCGGACGACTCGCGCAGCACGAGGCGGCAGTCGAGGTCCAGACGCAGTTCCGGCTCGGTCTCCTCGCGGATGCGGGCGAGCAGGGCACGCATGGCCCGGCGGCCCAGGGCCTCGCGGTCGAGATCCACGGTGGAGATGGACGGGTTGAAGTACGCGGTGAACTCCTGGTTGTCCCAGCCGAAGACACTCACGTCGTCCGGGACGCGCCACCCGCGGTCCTGGAAGCCACGGATCACGCCCATGGCGACGTCGTCGTTGGCGGCGAGGACCGCGGTGACACCGGAGTCCGCCGACAGGCCCTGGGCCGCCTCGTATCCGGACCGCACGGACCAGTCACCGTCGATGACGGCGTAGTTCTCCAGGCCCCGCTCGGCGACCGTCCGCAGATAGACCTCGCGTCGCTTGCGCGCCGACATCCAGTCCGTGCTGCCGGCGACGTGGACGAACCGCCGATGCCCCAGGGAGACGAGGTGATCGATGATCATGGCGGCCGGCTCGCCGTCAGCCGTGATCCCGTGGGACCGCATCTGGTCGTCGTACTCCCCTATGACGACGGTCGGAGTATGGTCCAGCCCCAGCTTTTCCAGGTCGCCGATGGGGGTGAAGGTCAGCACTCCTTCGGCCTGACCGGAGTCGAGCAGGGAGCGGACGCGGTCGCCCCTGACCCGTTCGTCGCCTTCCAGGCCGACGATGTCCAGCAGGTAACCGGCCGCCTGTGCCTCGGCGGACGCTCCCCGCAGGATCTGCGAGGGCACGAAGGTCGTCATGGCCGGCAGGACCACGGTGACGCGGTTCGACTTGCGGGTGCGCATCGACCGCGCCACCAGGTTGGGCCGGTAGTCCAACTCGGCCACGGCCTGCTCTATGCGGGCCACCGTCTGCGGCTTCATACCACCGTTGCCCCGCAGGAAGCGCGAGACGGTCTGATGCGACACCCCCGCGCGCGCCGCGACGTCGAGGATGGTGGGACGCTTTCCGAACGGCGGCTTCGGCCGTTTCACGTCCCGCTCCGCTCTCTCCGGTCCCGTGTCCGCGTCCACCGTGCCGCCCCCCGCCGCATCCCCACGCCCCGTACGCCCGTCGGTACTGTACTGCCGAGTTCTCCATGGCAGGCCGGGTCCCTTCCTCTTGCCGTCTCGCCGGACCCGAGCGCATGGGCCGGTCGAGCTCGGCTGCCCCGCTGATCGTCCGGCCTGGCCGGCCGCATGGTCCCTGTCCGGGCCATGCGGCCGGCCGCCGGATCCGCCGTCACCCGGCGGCTCGCGTTCCTCATGTCAGACCTGCACGGTCCAGTGCTGGTTCGTGTGCGACTCGTCGTTCCAGCACGTGTACTGCAGCAGCCGGGCGCCGTCCGTCGAGAGAGCCCGGTCCACGTCGAGGCACTTGCCGGAGTGACGGGCGATGATCTCGACGTAGCCGGTGCCGGTGTCGCTCAGCCGCCACTGCTGGCTGGTGCGGCCGTCGCAGGTCTGCTGGACGATCGCGGCCGAGTTCGCCGTCGAGGAGCCGGTCACGTCCAGGCACAGTCCCGAGTGCCGGGAGAGGATCTGGTAGTAGCCCCCGCCGACTTCGTGCAGCTGCCACCGCTGGTCGCCGCCGCCCGAGCAGCCGGCCTGTTCGATCGCGGCGCCGGCCGTGGTCGAGGAGCCGACCGCCTCGGCGCACTTGCCGGAGTGCCGCGCCTTGAGCGTCGTCGTGTCGGCCAGCTGGGACAGTGTCGATGTGAGGACGGGCACGTAGAAGTCGGTGATGCCCGCGATGTTCGGGTGCGTCCCGGTGCCGCCACTGCCTGGGAAGGTGTTGACGAGGTTGTCGAACGTGTACGCCACCCGCTGGGCGTCAACACGCGTGTCGAGGGTCGCGTCCGCGAAGACGTCGGCCACCGCGATGCCCCACTTCTGTGCGGCTTGCAGGTACACCTGGCGCAGGGCGAGTTGGGTGTCCCAGTCCCGTGAGCCCATTTTGTGGGCGGCCACGTACACGAGCTGGGCGGACGGCCACTTCTGCCGCATCGTGCGGATGGTGGTTTCGAGCGTTCCGGCGTACGTGCCGGTGTCGAACGTGGCGGGGTCCTGGGAGGCGCTGACGGTGCCGACCGCGTAGGTGTGGTTGGTGAAGATCTCGCCGGCGTCGTTCGTGCCGCCGTCGAAGACGACGAAGTCGGGCGCCTGCGCGTTGGCGTTCTTCACCTGGGTGAGGATCTGGTTGCTGGTGGGACCCACGGTCGCACCGTTCACCGCGTACTTCGTCAGCGTCATGCCTTCACGTTCGGCGAGGAAGTTCATGAAGCTGCGGGAGTACTTGTGCCCCCAGACGATGCTGTCACCGAAGGCGTAGACGGACGAGCCGGTGAGGGATCCGTAAGCGGGGTTCGCGGGGCGGGTCAGGCGGAAGTTGTCGATGGACTGCACACCGGTGCCGTAGTAGTTGCAGGCGACGAACTTCGCCAGGTTGGTCCCCGTGATGGCTTTCGTGCCGGAGGCCAGCACGATCGGCGCGGCCTCCTTGCTGGTGATCGTGTACTGGACCTTCTGGAGGGTGAAGTCCATGTGTAGATCGACCGTGTACCACTTGGTCCGGTCGAAGCTGATCTTGGTCCAGGTGGGATTGAGTGAGTCCGGAGCGGAGGTGGAGTCCGAGTCGGGTCCGGTCACGGCGTAGCGGACTTCCGCTGCGGTCGCGGCCAGCCCGAAGACGAGGTGCCCGGCGTCGTCGCGCAGTTCCAGACCGGTCTTCATCCCGGTGCTGGAGATGGCCGTCTTCCAGTCGAACCGCAGGTCGAGCGTCTTCTCCTGGGTGATCGAGGACGCGAACGGACGCACGGACGTCGTGTAGTTGCCCATACCCTTCGTGACCTCCAGTACGCCGTTGCCGATGGCGGCCCCGACCGGGAAACCGAAGTTCGCGGGGGTCGTCTGGGCGTCGAACGTCTCGTTGATGAACGTCGTGCCGGGGGTTTCGGCGGCGGAGGCGGCCGGAGCCGTGAGGAAAGTCGCGAGGAGGAGGATGCCGGCGGCCAGGGAGCCGGCCCATCTTCGGGGCCGACGGCCCGTTCTGCGCATGACCGTATACACGTGATCTCCCTTGATCTGGTGATACCGACCGGTGCCCGGCGGGGAGGAAGGTACCCGGCCATGGCTCGGCCCGAGGGCGCACAGAAAAGCCACGAAGTACCGGGGCGATGAAGTGTCCGATAACAGCAGGGGCAATTTAGTGATCGTTCACCTGAGCGGTCAAGATGTCTGCGGGTGATCGTTCACTACGTGGGGGTCCCACCGGCACGACCTGAGGCGACCGGCTCTGGGCTGCGAAGCAACTCTCCCCGTTCACACCGTTGACACACAAGCGTTTCAGCCAGTCTTATGTGCGCCATCGTTGGTTTCGGCCACTATCTGATCGCCAGGGCCTCGCCATCGCCTGTCGGCTCGATCACGCTGCGCCCGACCCCCCTGCCTCGAAGGTTCCTGACGGGCACCGTCGAACCCTCAATCGTGATCGTTCACTATCCGGCAGAAGTTCACCACACGGAGGTAGTGCAATGAAGTCGAACACCGGCCCTTGGTCGCGCCGCAGATTCCTCGCCACGAGCGGGGCGGCAGTCCTCGGGGGCATGGCGCTGAACCTCGTCGGCGGTCTCCCCCGGGCTGCCGCGGCCGGCGGCGTGGTGTCCCACGTCGACACCTCGAAGTCCACGTACGACAAGATCACTCTGATGGTCGACGGGAAGCCCTTCTTCCACAGTGGCGTCCAGTTCCGGTACGAGAAGCACAAGTACACGTTCGGCTGGACGGACGCCCAGCTGAAGCCGGTGCTCGGGATGATCCGCGACGACGGGTTCACCGTGGTGAACATCCCGATCTGGTGGTCGAAGGTGGAGACCTCGAAGGACGTTTTCGACTTCACCGACATCGACCGGTACCTGGCCTGGTGCGGGGAGTTCGGCCTCAAGCTGGAACTCCTGTGGTTCGGCCACGAATCGACCGGTTCGTCCCTGGCGGCCCGGATGCCGGCCTACGTGATGAACGACTACCAGGCCGTGGTGAGGTCCGACGGCACCAAGCTGACCCTGAACGGCAACCCTCTCCTTGACAAGACCGATCCGAACCTGCTCGCCAGGGAGAAGTTCGTACTCGGCCGGCTCATGACCCACCTCGCGTCCGCCGACACCGCTCACACCGTGGTCGGCATCCAGGTGCTGAACGAACCGAACGTGTCGAAGCAGCAGGGCGGCCAGTCCATCGCCCGGAGTTTCAGCACCTACAGCACCGACCTGTGGAACAGCGGCGGATACACCGACACGACGAAGTTCCGCAAGGACGTGCTGCTCAACTACCTGACCCAGCTGGGACAGGTGATCAAGCAGTCGGACTACTCGGTGTACACCCGGACCAACCTCGCCGGCAGCGCGGACACGGTGCCGGTCGCCGAGAACGAGGCCCTCAGGGCCCAGGGGACGGCGACCATCGACTTCTTCGGGAAGGACCCGTACACCACGGGCCTCGACACGCTCTACAACTACGGGAGGGACGCCGTCTGGGCCCAGGGGAAGAACTTCCCCATGATCATGGAGAACTTCGGCGGATCCGCGGCGGCGGACGTCGAGAAGTTCAACGCCATCGCCGGGAACACCGCCCACAATCTGTACGCCGCCCTGGACCCGGACTCCAGCACGGGCAGCAGCAGTCACGGCCTGTACGACTTCAACCCCACCACCAAGGTCGTCACCCGCAAGGCCGTCTCGGACAAGGTCGCCCGGCTCAACCACGTGCTGAACAAGATCCACCGGGACCTCGCCAGCAAGCGTCCGGTGGAACGCGGCGGAACCGACCTGCAGACGTTCAACCGGAGCGCGACCGCCAGCACCACCACCACCAAGACCGTGGGCGGCGTCAACATCGCGTTTACGACATCGAGCGGTGCGCAGGCATTCGGCGTCAGGCGCGGTGCGGCCGAGTTCGCCTTCACCACCACCACCGAGGCCACGTTCACACTGCCGGGAAGCATCGGTGTCGTACGGTCCGTCGAAATCGGCCAGTACGACGCGAACGACACCTGGGTGAAGTCCGGCACCAAGGCGTACAGCACGGTGTCCGGGGACACCGTCATCGCCCTGGCGGCCGGCGAATGTGTGCGGGTCGCCTACCTCGTCAGCGGCGCGCGGTACAAGCTGAGGAACACGTCCTCGGGCAAGTACCTCGACACCGATGCGGACGGTGCGGTCATCCTCGCGTCCGCGACCACCTACGACGACCAGGACTGGATCGTCGCCAAGGACTCCTCCGGGTCCTGGACCATCAGGAACGTGCGGACGGGACGCTTCTATCTGGAAGCCGCCGCCACCGACAACAACGTCATATGGAACACCGGCACTGTCGCGGACGCCTCGCTCTGGACCCTGGAAGGGGTCGCGGCAGGCGGGCTCCGTGTCAGGAACACCCACACGGGAAGGGCCTACCTGTACGGGAACTCCGCGGGTGAGGCGAAGTGGAACACCGGAACGCAGGACGCGAACACGGTCTGGGAGTTCCAGCCGAAGTAGCCGCCCCCGCCGTTCCTTCCCCCGCGAGGCCGGAACGGCGGTCCACGCGGGGGAAGGGACGGCGCAGGAGGCCCGTGTAATGATTGCTGCATGACGCAGGCCGAGGTGTTGCGGGCTCTGGATGCCAGGGCCGCCGACCAGTGGGGTCTGGTGACCACCGCGCAGGCGAAGCTGGACGGTGTGCAGGGCGTCCAGCTCCTGCGGCTGGAGCGGTCCGGGGCACTGGAGAGCGTCGGCCACGGGGTGTACCGCCTGGCCGCCTCTCCCCAGCCGGAGCACCTCAGGATCAAGGTGGCGTGGCTGCGGCTGGATCCCGGGACCCCGGCGCGGGACCGCCGTACCGACGGCCCCGGGGCGGGTGTCGTCTCCCACACCTCCGCGTGTGCGGTGCACGGCCTGGGCGGCCGGCCCACCGACCCTGTGGAACTGACGGTCTCGTCACGCCGTACCACGCGTGACGAGACCGTCGTGCTGCACCGCGCGGCCACGGACGCCCAGGACATCACCACCGTCGACGGGCTGCCCGTCACCACCGTGCCGCGTACCGTCGTCGACCTGCTGGAAGACCGTGCCGCCGCGGCCCGTACGGGCACGTTCGTCGCCGAGGCCGCCGCCCGTGGCCTGGTGCGCGTCGACGACCTCGCGCCACGGGTCGCGGCCTTCGCCGGTGCCTACGGGCTGCCCGCGGACGCGTCCGGCGCGGAGCTGCTGGAATTTCTGTGCGAGCAGGCGGGTCGTCCTCTGCGGGCCGGTAGGGCCGGTCGGCCCGCCGCGAAGGGCGCCGGTCCGGGGGCGGCCTCCGGCCCGGAGCGGAAACGGCCGACCATCTGGGAGGTCGCCAAGCGGGCCGGCGTGTCGCACCAGACCGTGTCCCGGTTCCTGAAGAACGACAGCGGCATGAAGCCGGCGACGCGAGAGAGGATCGAGCGTGCCGTCGCCGAGCTGGACTACCGGCCCAACCTCATGGCCAGGTCGATGCGCACGCAGCGGTCCCACCGGATCACCGTCGTGCTGCCCGAGTTGAGCGGCTTCGTTCCGATCCCTCTGCTCAGGGGCGCCTCGGCGGCGGCGCACGAGGCCGGGTACATGACCGACGTCGTCGGGCTGGAGGGCGGCGAGTCTCGGCGCGCCCGCAGCGTGCTGTCCCTGCTGGAGACCCGGCAGGCGGACGGGGTGCTGTCACTGGTGCCGTTGGGAGACCTCGGGGACCTCGCCGGCGGCAGGGGCGCCGGGCACTGGCCCGTGGTGGTGCTGGGCGAGTACGACGACAAGCTCCAGTCCCGGGGACGGCTTGCCGACGGGCGGCCCGCCGAGGAGATCCTGCGTCACCTCGCGGACCAGGGACACCGCCGGTTCCTCCACGTCGCCGGCTCGCAGGACTGGGCCTCGGCACGCAACCGGCGGGCGGTCTACGTGGAGGCGATCGAGCGACTGGGTCTTACGTCCTACGGCGTCTTCGACGGGGACTGGTCCGTGCGCTCCGGCTACGAGGCCGCGCGGGACCTGCCCGCCGACTCCGGCGTGACGGCCGTGCTGGCCGCCAACGACTACGTCGCCCTGGGGGTACTCCGCGGCTTCCAGGACCGCGGAATGCGGGTGCCCGAGGAGATGAGCGTGTTCGGCTGGGACGACGAGGAGTTCACCCGGTACTTCTCGCCGAGCATCTCGACGGTGCACATCAACAAGGAAGAGGTCGGCCGGCAGGCGATGCTGTCGCTGCTCGCTCTCCTGCGCGGTGAGCCCGAGCCGAAGTCCGAGGTGACGGATCTCTTCCACCTCGTGCCGCGCGGGTCGAGCGGCCCGGTCCACCGCTGAGCCCGGTCAGCGTTCCGGTAGGGCGTCACGCAAAATGTGAACGATCACTACGCAACCCTTGACCACGAAGGTGATCGTTCACTACGTTCGGGCTGCCACCCTGTTCGTGTCGGCGAGAGCCCAGTCCGTCCGACAGAGCCGTTCCCCTCGACCGCACGGTCACGCGTGCACGCCCTGGGCTGAGCAGGTCGAACCGACCTTCTTCGTCAGCGGTTGACGAACCCCCGGTGCCGCGCCCAGGCACCGCCCGAGCTTCCCCGAAAGAGCCCCATGACTGAGTACAGCCAGCCCGCGAGGGTGGCGATCGTCGGTGCCGGCAACATCGCCGACGGCTGCCACATGCCCGCCGTCCAGGCCCAGAACGGCGAGGCGACCGTCATCGCCGTCGTCGACGTCGACCTCCGGCGCGCCGAGGCCTTCGCCGCCCGCTGGGGCATTCCCGCCGCCTACGACAGCCTCGACCGGATGCTCCAGGAGCAGCACCCGGACCTGGTCGTCGTCTGCACACCCCCGATCGCCCACGGCGAGGCCATCACCGCCTGTCTGGACGCCGGCGCGTCGGTGTGGTGCGAGAAACCCCCCACCCTCTCGGTCGCCGAGTACGACGCCGTCGCCGCCCACGAGCGCGAGGGCGGCCCGTACGTCTCCTACGTCTTCCAGCACCGGTTCGGGTCCGCCGCCCGAGCCCTGCGGGAGCACATCCGCAGCGGCAGCCTCGGCGCTCCGCTGATCGGCGTCTGCCACACGCTGTGGTACCGGGACGACGCCTACTTCGACGTCCCGTGGCGCGGCAAGTGGGAGACCGAGGGCGGCGGTCCCACCATGGGCCACGGCATCCACCAGATGGACCTCATGCTGTCCCTGATGGGGGACTGGACCGAAGTCCGCGCCGCCATGGGCACGCTGGCCCGCGACGTGGAGACCGAGGACGTCTCCATGGCAATGGTCCGCTTCGCCAGTGGCGCCATGGTGTCCATGGTCAACAGCCTCCTCTCCCCCCGAGAGACCAGCTACCTGCGCTTCGACTTCCCCGAAGCCACGGTCGAACTGTCCCACCTCTACGGTTACGACAACACTCACTGGACGTGGACCCCCGCACCTCACCGGGCCGAGGCCACGGCCGCCGAGCTCGGGGCACCGCTCGACGACGAGGCCAGTTCGCACGCCGCGCAATTGCGCCTGCTGTTGCGCTCCCTGCGCGCCGGGCAACGCCCCGAAGCCAGTGGTGACGACGGCCGCCGCGTCCTGGCCTTCATCGCCGCCCTGTACCAGTCGGCGGCGACCGAACGCCCCGTCACCCCGGACATGATCACCCCGGACAACCCCTTCTACCACTCCATGAGCGGCCGCCTCCGCGCCGCCCAGGACAACACCGACAAGGAGAAGACCGGTGTCTGACACTCACTTCCGGATCGAACACGACGAGGCCGGGACCGAGTTCGTGGTGTCGGCCGCGGGCACAGACCTCGCCACGTACGTCTACCGGCCGGCTACCCCCCTCGAAGAGTCCCCCAAACCGTATCTCTACCCGTTGAAGACCCTCTCCGGTGCGCCCGTGGGTGTCTACCGGCCCTGGGACCACCGCTGGCACAAGGGCCTGCAGATGACCTGGTCGCATCTGTCCGGCGACAACTTCTGGGGTGGGCCCACCTTCGAGCAGGGGGCGCCGGGCCACGGCTACGTCTGGCGCGAGAACCACGGACGGCAGGTGCACCGCGGCTTCGACCGGCAGGAGGACAGCGGCAGCGAGGTGTCGATCTCCGAGGTCCTGGACTGGGTCGCCTCCAGCGACGAGGTGTGGATCGACGAGACCCGCACCCTTCGCTTCCACAGCGCCGATACCGGCGACGGCGTCTGGGCGCTGGACTTCACCACCGACCTGACCAACGTCCACCACGAGCCCCTGGAGATGGGCAGCCCCACCACCCACGGCCGCACCAACGCCGGATACACCGGACTGTTCTGGCGCGGGCCCCGGGCCTGGACCGGCGCGGACGTCATCGCCGACGGGGGCCATGACGGCGACGCCGTCATGGGCACCCAGGGCGCCTGGGCGGCCATCACCGGCGAACACGACGAGATCGACGGCGGTGCCACGGTCCTCGCCTATGCCGGCACCACCACGGCCGCCGTCCCGCTGAAGTGGTTCGCCCGCAGCAGTGCCTTCGCCTGCCTCAACCCGTCGCCCGCCTTCGACACGGAGATCAAGCTGGAACCCGGTGAGACCCTGTCCCTGAGCCACCGCTTCGTGTTCATCGACCGCATGGTGGACCGCCGTGAACTCGAGCCGATCGCCCAGAGGTTCACGCTGTGACCGGCCTCCCCGACTTCCCCGGAGCCGTGGGACTGAGCCAGCTCGAGGTGTACCCCTGGCCCACGGCGGACGACGAACACGGCGGCTCGCCCCACATGCACCTCGTCTGCTCGGAGTGCTACGTCGTCGTCAGTGGCCGCGGCCGACTGGAAACCCTCAACCACAATGGGCACACGACGACCGAGCTGCACCCCGGAGACACGGTCTGGTTCACCCCGGGCACGATCCACCGCGCCATCAACGACGAAGATCTGCGCGTGATCGTCGTCATGCAGAACAGCGGCCTCCCCGAAGCAGGCGACGCGGTCATGACCTTCCCGTCCGAGTACCTCTCCCCCGAGACCTACCCGGACGCGGCCTCGCTCCTCGACGCCGAAGGCAGCCCCGGCCCCGAGCGCGCGCAGGCCCGCAGGGATCTGGCCATCGAGGGGTTCGGGGAACTGACGCGGCAGTGGCGGCGCGGCAATCGCTCGGCGTACGAGGAGTTCTGCGCGGCAGCCGTGCGACTTGTCCAGCCACGCCTGGACGTCTGGGAGAAGACGGTCAACGACGGTGCGCTGGCCGTCGCACAGGAGGCACTACGGCAGATCAGCGCGCTACGGAAGGGCGACTTCAACCACCTGTTCGAGGCGGCCCTTTCGCGTATCGCCCAACCGCCTCGGCAGACCCTGGGCATGTGCGGTTTCCTGCGCGCCTACGACCCGGTCCGCCGGGCCGGCACCTCCGCCGACCCTCAGTGACGCCCCCGCC
>NZ_JARGEE010000179.1:0-17885 GCF_033794485.1 Streptomyces sp. MB09-02B | reverse complement strand
CCCCCCACCCGCCCTCCGAGATCCGCACCCCTGCCGAGGGCGACACCGTCCGGGTCGCGTTCGGCTCCTGCCGCTGGGCCGCGCCGCCCGGCGGGGAGCCGGATCCGGTGGGACCGGACGCCCTCGACACGCTGGCCGCCCGCCTGGCCGCCGAACCGGGCACGGAGCGGCCCGACGTCCTCCTGCTCCTCGGCGACCAGGTGTACGCGGACGAGACCTCCGACGCCACCCGCCGCTGGCTCGCCGCGCGCCGCGACCTCGCGGACCCGCCGGGGGACCAGGTGGCGGACTACGAGGAGTACACCCACCTCTACTACGAGTCCTGGCTCGACCCCGAGATCCGCTGGCTGCTCTCCACCGTCCCCAGCTGCATGATCTTCGACGACCACGACGTCATCGACGACTGGAACACCAGCGAGGCCTGGCTCGCCGACATGCGGGCCACTCCTTGGTGGCGCGAGCGGATCCTGAGCGGCCTGATGTCGTACTGGGTCCACCAGCACCTCGGCAACCTCTCCCCCGCCGAACTGGCCACGGACCCGGTCCACGCCGCCGTACGCGCCACCCCGGACGGTACGGACGCGCTGCGCGCCCATGCCGCCGAGGCCGACCGGGACCCGGCCTCGGTCCGCTGGAGCTACCGGCGGGACTTCGGTCGCGTACGGGTGCTGATGCTCGACTCACGGGGGGCGCGCGTCCTCGACGAGGGCGACCGCTCGATGCTGAACCCCGGCGAGGAGCGATGGCTGCGGGAGCAGGCGCTGGACGCGCGCGGCTCGTACGACCATCTCCTCATCGGCACCTCGCTGCCCTGGCTCCTGCCCCACCTCGTGCACGACGCCGAGTCCTGGAGCGCCGCGCTCTGCCGGGGCGAACGCGGGGACCGCTGGGCGCGGTTCGGGGAGAAGCTGCGCCGGGGCGCCGATCTGGAGCACTGGGCGGCCTTCCCCGCCTCCTTCGAGGCCCTGACCAGGCTGATCGCCGAGACGGGCGGCGGCGCCGATGCCCCGGCGACCGTCCTGGTGCTCTCGGGGGACGTGCACCACGCCTACATCGCCGAACCGTCGTGGCCGGAGGGCGGGCCGGGCGGTGTCCGCGGCCCCGACGCCCGGGTGCTCCAACTCACCTGCTCCCCCGTGCACAACTCCATCCCGCTGTCGATAAGGCTCGGCTTCCGCTTCGGCTGGAGCGGGACGGGGCAGGCGCTCGGCCGGTGGTTCGGGCGGCACGGGCGCGGCGAGCGGCCCTCCATCGGCTGGCGCAGGACGGGCGGTCCGTGGTTCGGCAACCACCTCATGACGCTGACGCTGCACGGCCGTTCGGCGCGGCTGCGGCTGGACCGCGCACGGGCCCGGCGGGGCGGCAAGGCCCACCTCGAAACGGCCTCGGAGTCCGCACTCACCCCCTAATCCACCCATTGCGCACGGTTGTTGCCCCTGTTGTCCGAGATGCTCGTGAGGCATCCCACACCGGCCGCTCCCGATGAGCCCCGGGGCTCTGTTCCCGTCGCGTGCGACGGCATGATGAGGCGGACCGTCCGCTTGCCGGCGGGCGGTCCGCCGCACCGCGCCCCACGATGCGCCCCACACGCACGGGAGTTACTCCTTTGTCCGAACGGCCAGGGACCAGTGACATCGGCATCGCTCTCGTGGGAGCCGGCCCGCGCGGCACCAGCGTTCTGGAACGCCTCTGCGCCTCCGCCCCCGAACTGCTCCGCCCCGGCACCCGTCTGACCGTCCATGTCGTCGACCCCGCCCCGCCGGGGCCCGGCCAGGTCTGGCGCACCGACCAGTCCCCCCACCTGCTGATGAACACCGTGGCCTCCCAGGTCACGCTCTTCACCGACGACAGCGTGGACTGCTCGGGCCCGATACGCCGGGGCCCGAGCCTGTACGAGTGGGCGAGCGGAGGGGCGGGGAAGCCGGGCGTGCCGGGTGAGCCGAACAGAGCTCATGAGTTGAGGGGGTTGGGGCCGGACGACTATCCGACGCGGGCCCAGTACGGCCGCTACCTGGAGTGGGTCTTCGCCGAGGTGGTGCGCGGCGCGCCGCCCGGGATCCGCGTCGAGGTCCACGGCACCCGCGCGGTCCGCCTCGAGGACGCCCCCGACGGCGGCCAACGGCTCACGCTCGCCACCGGCCGCGTCCTCACCGGCCTCGCCGCCGTGATCCTCACCCAGGGCCACCTTCCCGCCCTCCCCGACCGCGCCGAGCGGGATCTCACCGAGTACGCCGCCCGCCACGGCCTGCGCCACTTCCCGCCCGCCAACCCGGCCGACCTGGACCTCTCCTCCGTCACTCCCGGCGAACCCGTCCTGCTGCGCGGGCTCGGCCTCAACTTCTTCGACCACATGGCCCTGTTGACGACCGGTCGGGGCGGTCGCTTCGTAGACGACCCGGGGCGGAAGGGCCTGCGGTACGAGCCGTCGGGCCGCGAGCCCCGTCTGTACGCCGGCTCCCGGCGGGGCGTCCCGTACCAGGCTCGCGGCGACAACGCGAAGGGTCCCTACGGCCGCCACACCCCGCTCGTCCTGACCCCCGAGGTCATCGAGGCGTTCCGCAAACGCGCCGACTCCGGCGAGGCACCGGACTTCCTGACGGAGATATGGCCCCTGGTCGCGAAGGAGGTGGAAACGGTCTACTACGAGACCCTGTTGACCCTGCCGCCCCGTGCCCAGGTCGCCGCAGACTTCGCGGGCCTCCGCGAGCCCCTGCACGACGTCCCCCCGGGCGGGCCGGCCGACGGCTCCCGGGGCGGTGTGCACGGCGGCTCGGCGTACGGGCCGTTCCCCGCGCCCTGCTGCGATCTCCTCGGCGGAGCCGCCCCCTTCCGTGACCGTTTCCTCGCCGCACCCCACCGCTCCCTCCAAGAGGCCGCCGTACTCGACGAGTTCGGGATCGCGGAGGCGGACCGATGGTCGTGGGAGCGGGTTTCGCGGCCGTACGCGGGGCGGGAGTTCACCGGCCCGGCGGACTGGCGGGGCTGGCTGCTGGAGTACCTGCGGGAGGACGCCGCGCAGGCCGCCCTCGGGAACGTCGGGGGCCCGGTGAAGGCCGCGCTGGACGTGCTCCGGGACCTGCGCAACGAACTGCGGCTGATCGTGGACCACGGTGGACTGGCGGGCGCGTCACGCCGGGAGCACCTGGACGGCTGGTACACGCCCCTGAACGCGTTCCTGTCGATCGGCCCGCCCCGCAGCCGTATCGAGGAGATGTCCGCGCTGGCCGAGGCAGGTGTACTGACCGTGCTGGGCCCACGGTTGGAGGTGCGCCCGGAGGACGGCGCCTGGCGGGCGCACTCGCCCGACGTGCCGGGGTCGGCGGTCCGTGTCACGACGGTCGTCGAGGCGCGCCTTCCGGAGCCGGACCTGCGCAGGACCGCCGACGAGTTGCTCGCCGGTCTGCTGGCGACGGGAGCTTGCCGTCCCCACCGGGTGGACGGCTACGAGACGGGAGGGATCGACGTCACACCGCGCCCGTATCACCTGATAGATCGTCAAAATATGGCCCATGCACGGCGGTTCGTGTTCGGCGTGCCGACGGAGGGTGTGCACTGGGTCACAGCGGCGGGCGCCCGACCAGGGGTTGATTCGGTCACACTTTCGGACGCGGACGCCGTGGCGCGAGCGGCTCTACGTGCGGCGATACCAGCAAAAGCTCCCCAAGTGCAGGTAAAGAGCTGGCCAGATGTTGAACTTGCAAGCATCAATTAGGTCTGCCTAACGTGGGTGACTCACCGGTAATAACCGTCCCCACCGGTCCCACAAGGACCGGGTCACTACCGAAGGAGTCCCCCCACCATGACCGGACGCCTCAACAGCGCCCAGCCATACGCCCTCGCCCTCTTCCGCATCGTCGTCGGCCTGCTCTTCGCCAGCCACGGCGCCAAGACCCTCTTCGGCGTTTTGGGCGGCGCGGACGGGCAAGGCGGCACCGCCGCCGCCGGCGCCTGGCCCGGCTGGTACGCGGCTGTCATCCAACTCGTCGGCGGCACCCTGGTACTTCTCGGTCTCGGCACCCGTGTCGCGGCGTTCGTCGCCTCGGGCTCCATGGCCTACGCGTACTTCAAGGTCCACCAGCCCGAGGCCCTGTGGCCGCTCGAGAACGGCGGCGAGCTCGCGGCCTTCTTCTGCTGGGCCATGCTCCTGCTGGTCTTCACCGGCTCCGGAGCGCTCGGCCTGGACCAGTTCTTCTCCAAGCGCCAGGGCGCGTCCGCGGACAGGACGGCCACCAACAAGGCCGCCGTGACGGCCTGACGCGCGACCGGCGGCCGGCCCGCCGCTCTCCTCCCCCGGCCTCTCCCACAGTCCGAATGAACACGGCATGACGGACACATGAGCCCCTGTGAGCCGTCTGTCGCACCCGGGGCGTACGCTGTTCGGCTGTCACGGGTCGCCGTGACGTCGGGGGACAACAGGAGAGTGCTCGGTGCTTGAGAGTCTGGGTTGGCTGGCCGCCGGCCCATGGATCTACGCCGTGGTGGGCGTGTCCATCGTGCTGGACGTGTTCCTCCCGGTCCTCCCGAGCGGTGTGCTGGTCGTCGCGGCGGCCACGGCTGCCGCGGCCGAGACGGCGGCGGGCGCGATGCCCCGCGAAGTCCCCGACATCCTGGTGCTGATGCTCTCGGCGGCGACCGCGTCCGTGCTCGGTGACCTGGTGGCCTACCGGCTGGCCTGGCGGGGCAGCGCACGACTCGACCGCGCCATCGCCCGCTCCCGCCGTCTGACCACCGCGCAGGAACGTCTCGGCGCCGCGCTCGTCCGTGGTGGCGGGCTCCTGGTCGTCGTCGCCCGCTTCGCCCCCGCCGGGCGCTCCGTCGTCTCCCTCGGCGCCGGCGCCGCGCGCCACCGCGTCCGCGACTTCCTGCCCTGGTCCGCCCTCGCGGGCATCGCCTGGGCCGCCTACAGCGTCGCCCTCGGCTACTTCGGCGCCCAGTGGCTCGGCCCCACGTGGCTCGCGACGGCGGTGTCCCTGGCCGCGCTCTTCGCCGCGGGCGCGGCAGCGGCGTACGTCATGCGCCGCCCCGGCCGGACGGCTCCGTGATCGACTGCGGCTCCGGTGGGGGCTGGTCGCGCAGTTCCCCGCGCCCCTGAAAAGCAGGGGCTGCGCCCCGTGCTTTACATCGAAGGGCCGAAGGCACCTTCAGGGGCGCGGGGAACTGCGCGACCAGCCCCCACCGGACGGACGTCTGGGGGTCGAAGGGGCGCAGCCCCTCGGTGGGGGCACCTCCCGCTCGAGCGAAGCCGAGAGTGGGGGAGGGACGGGTAGGGGCGGCGGGGCGAAACGATCAGCCCGCCCGCCTCGCGGCTCCCCGTACCTCCAACCCGGCCAACAACTCAGCCGTGGCCTCCGCGATCACGTCCACCGCCCGGTCGAAGACCTCACGATTGTGCGCGGCGGGCGCACGGAAGCCGGAGACCTTCCGGACGTACTGCAGGGCGGCGGCCCTGATGTCCTCCTCCGTGGCCTCTTCGGGAAGGACGGGCGGTCGAAGCGTCTTGATACTGCGGCACATGCCCCCAGTCTCCCGCCTACGCCCGCCCAACCCCAGCCCGGGAAGACAGCAGGTCACCCACGACATCCGGCCAAACCCAAGCATCGCCTTGGGTATCGGCAAGTTCCCCCGAGGATTGACTGCACTCTCAGCCCTTGTGATCATCACCGGAGCCGGCTCGACCCACCCGGCGGAAACGAGGGGACGATGACGAACGAACGGCTCACGGTGGCGGTACTCGGCCCGGGCGGCGTGGGCGGACTGCTCGCCGCCCTGCTGGCCCGCGCCGGCAACCGTGTGATCTGCCTGGCGGGCGAGCGGACCGCCGAGGCCTTGGAGAAGGACGGCATCCAGGTCAGAAGCGCCCGCTTCGGCGACTTCACCGCCCGCGTCGAGACCGCGGCCGAACTGCGCGAGCAGGTCGACGCGGCCCTGATCACGGTCAAGCACACCACCCTGACGGCCTCCTTGGACCGCCTCCCGGCAGCCTCCCTGGGCCCCGGCACCCTGGTCGTCCCGTTCCTGAACGGCGTGGAGCACCCGGCACACCTCCGCGCCCACTACGGCGAGGACGTGCCCCTCGCCCCCGCCACCATCCGAGTGGAGTCGACCCGCGTCGCCCCGGGCGTCGTCGAACACGGCAGCCCGTTCGCGGAGGTCGACCTGACCGGCGACAGTGTCCCGGGCGATCGCCTCAACTCCCTTGCCGGAGCGCTGGAATGGGCGGGCGTGGGCACCCGTGTGCTCCCGGACGAGACGGCGGTGCTGTGGGCGAAGATGTCCTTCCTGGCCCCGTTCGCCCTGCTGACGACCCGTCACGAGCTGCCCCTCGGTGAGATCCGCACCCGCCACCGCGAGGAGCTGACCGCCCTGGTCGCGGAGACGGCCGCGGTCAGCACGGCCGCCGGCGCCCCCGTCGATCCGGCCGAGACCCTCCGCCGTTACGACGCCTTCCCGCCCGCCACCAGGTCGTCCATGCAACGCGACGCCGAGGCCGGCCGCCCCCTCGAACTGGACGCGATCGGCGGCGCGTTGCTCCGTACGGCCGAACGTCACGGCGTACGGGTGCCGGTGGCGACGGAGGTGGTGGCGGAGCTGAGGGCGGCGGAGGAGCGGCACACGGCTTGAGCACCCCGGTCGGCGAACCCCTGAGCGGACGGAGCCCACCCGGAGCGCACCGTCACCCCTCGACCGCCCGCACCCCACCCCCCACCCGCACCGCGTGCCGCGCCACCGTGTCGGCGAAGGCGCGGGCCGGTGGTGACAGGGCGTCCCAGCGCCGTACGGCCCAGCCGACGGTGAGCGGGGGCAGGTCGGGGACCGGGACGAAGCGCAGCCCGGGGTGGCCGGGGCCCGTCCAGCCCGGGAGTGCGGGGACCACGGCGTGGCCGACGCCGAGTTCGGCGAGGAGGATCGCGGTGTCCCAGTCGGCGACCCCGGCCCCGGAGGGGCTGACGGAAACACCCAACTCCCGGTAGGCGGCGTCGAGATGGGCGTACGAGGTGGAGTTCTCCGGCAGTCCGATCAGCCGCATCCCGTCCAGCTCCCGGCCCTCCACCCGCTCCCGCCCGGCGAGTTCGTCGTCGGCGCGCACGGCGAGCACCCAGGGCAGTTCCGCCACGGCCCGCTGTTCGATGCCCCGGACGGCGGGCCCCAGGGTCAGCCAGGAGAGGTCGAGGTCCCGGGACGGGTCGGCCAGCGCGTCACAGCACCCGGCGCTCGACCGCACGGTCTGGAACTCCAGCCCCACGTCCGGGTACGAGCGCCGGAAGTCGACGATGCCCTGCGCCATGAAGTGCCGCACGGTCGTGCCGCCGGTGGCGATCCGCACGACGCCGCCGTCACCGCGCACCATCTCGGCCAGCCGGCGCAGCGCGAGGTCGAGCCCCGTGATGCCCTCGGCCGCCGCCTCCTGGAGGACCCGGCCGGCCCGGGTGGGCACGACCCCGCGGGCCTGCCGCTCCACCAGGCCGACCCCGACCTCCCGCTCCAGCCGCCGCACGTGCTGGCTCACCGCCGACTGGGTGCACCCCAGCTCCCGGGCCACCGCGCTGAGGCTCCCGGCCCGGCAGACGGCGACGAAGACACGGAGATCATCGAGGGTCATGACCCGACGATACCCAAGGCTCACCTTGGGGGTCGATCGCACTCCTGGAGAGGCCTCTGCCACCCCCACCCGTTCGAATGAACCCCCGCCCGAAGTGACAGAAGGAACTCGCATCCCAAAATCGAACAGGCGTACCATTGCCGTGTGGCTAAGACCTATGACTTCCCAGACGACCTTCTCGCCGGTCAGGAGGAGCTGCATCAGGTCCGGGCCGAGCTCCTGGCACTGCTGAAGCGGTTGCCCTGGTCGGTCGAGCCCCTGGACGGTTTCAGCGACGACAACGGCTGGCGCAAGGTCGAGCGCCCCGCCTCGCCGGGCTGGACGGCCGACGAGCAGGCCGAGGTCGAGAAACTGCGCGAGCGCGAGCGGGAACTGGCGGTCTTCGTGAGCTGCCACCGCTTCTGGTCGGAGATAGCCACCGAGGAGAAGGTCGAGGCCCGCACCCATCTCAAGCACGCGCGGGACTCCTGAGGCCCATGGGCCCCACACGCGAAGACCCCGGCCGTGATCGGCCGGGGTCTTCGTCTCGGTGGGCATGGACGGTTTCGAACCGCCGACATCCTGCTTGTAAGGCAGGCGCTCTACCCCTGAGCTACACGCCCGAGTACGCGTCGACAGCCTACATTGCCCGAGGGAGTGCCCGGCAAACGCGTATCGGCGCAGGCTCGGGGGTTAACCCCACCCCCGATCCGGGAGTGGCCCGGATCCCCCCGAACTCCCCTGCTCAGTACGGTCGGAGGACATCGCAGGACGGGCCCCAGGGGGAGATCACCATGACACGCACCGCACCCACCGCACGCCCGGTGCATACCGCTCGTACGGCTGTTTCGGCTCGTACGGCCCGCAGGTCCCGTGCGGGAGCGGTGACGGTCGCCGGTCTGGCCGTCGTGCTCATGGCGTCCGTCGCCGCGTGCGGGGCGGACGCCGGGGAGGACCGGGATCCGGAACACCGGAGCTTCGCCCTGGCGGGCCGCACGCTCACGGTCGACTCGGACGACTCCGCGCTCGAGCTGGTCGCGGCGGACGTGGACGAGGTCGAGGTCACCCGGTGGTTCGAGGGGCGGGTCATGGTCGGCGGCAAGCCCCGGGTGACCTGGGACATGAAGGACGACCGGCTGGAGCTGCGGCTGGAGTGCGACGGCATCGTCGCCGACTGCGCGGCCAAGCACCGGATCGAGGTCCCGCGCGGGGTCGCGGTCGCCGTGCGCAGCGACGACGGGAGTGTGACCGCGAAGGGCTTCGCGGAGCCGCTGGAGGTCCGGTCGGCCGACGGTGCCGTGCGGGTCGGCGACACCAGCGGGCCGCTGGAGCTGCACACCGACGACGCCTCCGTGCGGGCGCTCGGGGTCTCGTCGCGGAGTGTCAGGGTGAGCACGCAGGACGGTTCGGTCAAGCTCGAACTCGGCGTCGTACCGGACCTGGTGGAATCCCGCAGCGACGACGGCTCGATCAGCATCGGGCTGCCCCGGGACACGTCGTACCGGATCGAGACCGGCAGCGACGACGGTTCCGTGGACGTCTCGGTGCCCCGTGACGAGGACAGCTCCCATGTGGTGACCGCCCACACCCAGGACGGCTCGGTGACGGTCCGCAACCTCGGCTGAGCGGCGGCCGCCAACCTCGAACCGATCGGCCCGTGTTTTCGTCCTTGACCGGTGGGAGAATGGCACCGGTCAGGGTGGATGACAGCACGGGAGAGGGAAGTGACGGCGACACCTGCAGAGCCGTACACACCGTTTGTGCCGAGCGCACAACAACTCCAGAGCCGTGCACCACGACCAGCCACCGACCGGGCCACCGTCCCCGCGCCTTCACCAGCGGCGGCACAAGCGCACCGGCGCGCGTCTCGGCCGCCCCGGTGGCGGTCGGCGGCCCGGGACGGGGCCGTGCTGCTCGTTCTTCCCCTCGTCGCCGGTCTCGTGCTGCCCGCGGCGTTCGCCGGAGGCGGGACGCGGCGGTGGTTCGGAGGGCGGGCCGAGGGGCAGCGGGCGGAGGCGCAGGCCGCGAAGGACGCGGCGGCGGCCGCGTTCTACGAGCTGGACACCGCTCAGCGGGATCTGCGGATCTCCATAGAGACGATCACGGCGGTGGACGACTCCCCGGGGGCCCGCCGCGCGGCCGACGGCTTCGAGGCGCTGGGGCGGCGGATCGACGAGGTCAGCCACCAGTACATCAACGCCGTCGACGCCCACGACCTGGACCGCGACGACCTGGAGGCGTCCGCGGCCTCCCGGGCCCGTGCCGAGCTGACGGCCGCCAAGACCGAGCTGGACCGGGTCAAGCAGGAGCTGGACCGGTTCGCCCAGGGTCTCGGGCCGCTGCTCGGCACGGCCGAGACCCAGCTGGCCCGGCTGGCCCCGGCGGTGGAGCGCGCCCGGCAGGGCCTGCTCGCGGCGTCCAACGCGTTGGACGCCGTACGGGGTTCGGGGCTGAAGGCCGACGATCTCGCCGCCCGCCTCGCGGCCCTCGCTCCCGAGCTGACCAAGCTCAACCAGGGGGCCGGGCAGCACGGCGTCCGGGAGACGCTGGAGCGGGCCGACCGGGTCGTGCGCGAGGCGGAGGCGGTGCGCGCGGAGGCCGAGCGGCTGCCGGAGAGGGCCGCCGAGATCGACCACCGGCTCGTGTCGCTGCGCACGCGCGCTGAGGCGCTGGGCACCCGGGCCGAGCAGGTGCCGCAGGTGCTGAGCGAGCTGCGGCGGCGGTTCGTGGCGGCCTGCTGGCAGGACCTCCAGCAGGTGCCGGACCAGGCCGCGCGGGACGTCGAGCAGGCCCAGCTGAAGCTGCGCGAGGCGCGGGCCGCGCGGGACGCCCAGCGGTGGCCGGACGCGACCTCGCTGCTGTCGACCGTGCGGGCGCTGCTGAACCACACCGACGAGGCGGTCTCGGCCGCCGGGGACCGGTTGCGGCGGCTGAACGCCGTGCAGAAGGACTCCCAGCAGGAGATCGACCGGACGCGGTTCGCGATCCGGGACGCGCAGCGGCTGGCCATGGCCGGGCGGTCCACACCCGACCCGCGGCACGCGCGCCCGCTGGACGAGTCCGTGGCACGGCTGGACCGGGCGATCACCGCGCTGGAGGGGCGGCACCCGGACTACTGGCACTTCCTGACGGAGACCGAGGCCGTGCGGCAGGCCGTGGGGCGCGTGGTGGACCAGATCCGCAAGGAGCGCGGGGCGGGGGCCTGAGCTCCCTTCGCCCGAGGCGCGGCCGGGGGCCTGGTCTGCTCGCCCCACCGCCGCCCCTCCCGTGGACCCGGTTGCCCGGTGGAGCCGCCCGGCGGATGCTGAAGGGGTACGCAGGCCTCCGCGCACGCCCGATGGGAGGCGGACATGGCCACGCACGCCACGCACACACTGCGTCCGGGCAAGGGCCGGCACGCGGGTTCCCGGCGGCGGATCAGGATCGACGAGCACCTGCCCGTCGACCACCGCCTCAGCAGGGTCTACCGGATCGGGGCGGGCCTGATGGGCCTGTTCCTGCTCGTCTTCGGAGTCTTCGGGCTCATCGACAAGGTGGGCTGGTTCGACACGAACGGCGACGAGGTCGTGGGGCTGAGCACCAACGGCACGCTGAGCGTCCTGTCGATCGCCGTGGGGCTGCTGCTGCTCGTCGGCATGGTGATCGGCGGCAACTTCGCCTCCACGCTGAACATGACCCTGGGCGTCCTGTTCATCCTGAGCGGCTTCGCGAACATGGCCCTGCTGGACACCGACTCGAACTTCCTGGCGTTCCGCATCCAGAACGTGTTGTTCAGCTTCGTCGTCGGCATCCTGCTGATGACGTTCGGGATGTACGGCAGGGTCGGCACGGCGCTGCCGCACGACAACCCGTACTGGCGGGCCCGCCACCCGGAGGAGGCGGAGCGTGAGACGCGGCGCGGGGAGGGTGTGGGGATGGCCAAGCGGGAACGGGCCGACACCCTCCCCGATGCCGGGGCGGAGTCCGCAACGGACACGGCCACGGGCGGGAAGGGCGCCGGCTGAGGCACCGTGAGGGCTGGGCTCAGGTGCGGTACGCGTAGTAGTTCGCGGTCGGGTACGAGGCGATGATGCTCGCGACCGAACGGCGGTAGGTGTCCGCGTCGTGGTACGTCAGGTACGGGACGCCGCTGGAGCTGCGGTAGGTCGTCATCATGGAGTGGTCCTTGGACCCGTCCTTGTCGAAGTCGACCTGGAGCACGTCGCCGATGTTCATCTGGTAGACGTTCGCGAGCGGCGTGGTGCGCTTGGCGGTCTGGGTGAACCAGGACCACTCGTTCACGCCGATCCAGGCGTCGGCGGTGCCGTTGGAGGCGTAGTACCAGGTGTCGTACTCCTCCGGCGTGACCGTGGAGATCTGCTTCCAGCCGCCCGCCAGGAGGCCCTGGCTGAGGTAGTTGGTGCAGTCGCCGCCGGCCGCGTTGTACTTGCGGTACGCCGGGTTGTAGTTCTTCCAGTACTTCTCGGTGTACGTCGCCATCGCCTTGTAGTCGTAGGCGCCGCCCGTGAGCGTCTTCGGCTTGGCCACCGGGTTGGGCGTGGTGGCCGCCTTGGGCGCCTGGATGATGGCCATCGGCGTACGGCTGAGCTTGGTGTCGGCGGTGGCGGCGACGGGCTCGTTGATCCGCGGGGCGCCGCCGTCGGTGGAGCGCATCGCGGTGAGCTGCCAGGAGCCGTTCGCCTGGGCGGTGAAGGTGAGCACGTGGTGCGCGTCGAAGCCCGTGGAGGCGGGCTCGTCGCCGCGTATCTTCTTGTACTTCAGGGTCGTGGTCTCGGTGACCTTGACCGTGGCCTTCTTGCCCTTGACCTTGGCGCTGTCGACGGTGACCTTCGTGTCGGCCGAGGTGTAGGCCTCGCCGAGCGCCGCGAGGCGGGACTTGGTGCCCTTCAGGGCGGACAGCTTGCCGTCCTCGGCCTTCTTCTGGCCTGCGGAGAGCTGGACGCCGCCGGTCGGCTTCAGCGACTTGCGCGCGGCCTTGCTGCCGAGCAGCACGGCCGTACGGTCGGTGAGCACGTTGTCCGCGACGCGACCGAAGGCGTCCTTGGTCGCCTTCGTGACCTTGGGCGTCGTCGCGGCGGCGTTCGCCGCGGCGACGGGCAGCAGCGCGGAGGCCACGACGGCCGCCGCGAGGGTCGAGCCTGCGAGGCTCAACGTCCTTGATCTCACTGGGAATCTCCTTGACCCCGAGTTGGTCGTACCCGGGAGCGAATCTTTACATGACCCACTCAAGACAAGTGAGGTCGGGGGGTGTAACAAGTGAGCAACATGGGTATCTGTGGGGCTATTTCACGACCGATGCCCAATCGGCCGGGGCCTGGGCGGGGTCGAGGCCGCGCAGGTTCGCCAGCGTCTCCGGCGACTGGACGTCCATCCAGTCGGCGAGTTCGTCGAAGGACACGCACTTCACGTCCTTCTTCACGCACACGGTCTTGATGACCTCGTCCACGGCGTTCATGTAGATGCCGCCGTTCCACTGCTCGAAGTGGTTGCCGATGAGCAGGGGCGCCCGGCTGCCGTAGTACACGCGGTTGAAGCCGGCCATGTAGGTGTCGATGGTCTCCTGCTGCCAGGTCGGGTACATGGCCGGATCACCGTCGGTCTTGCCCTCGGACTGGTTGTAGAGGAAGTTGAAGTCCATCGACAGGGCCTGGTACGCGTCGCTGTACGGGAGCATCTGGAGCGGGAAGTCCCAGATGCCGTTCTTCTTGCCGGGCCACACCTGGAAGGCGCCCGGGGAGCTGGCGTCGTAGCGGTAGCCGAAGTCCTTGACGGCCTTCAGGAGGTTGCCCTGGCCCTCCAGACAGGGCGCGCGGCCGCCCTTGACGGCGTCGACGGTGAAGGGCAGCGGGTCGAGGTCGGTGGCGCCGGTGTTGGTCTTCCAGTTGGCGAGGAAGGAGTTGAACTCCTTGATCTCCTGCTTCCACTCCGCGACGCTCCAGTCGAGGCCCCCCTTGTCCCCGCAGAAGTGGCCGTTGAAGTGGGTGCCTATCTCGTTGCCCTCCTTCCACGCCTTGCCGAGCTCCGCCAGGGTGGTGCGGATGTGCTCGTCGGTGGGGTAGCTGATGGCGGCGGCGCCCTTGTCGTGCTGCGGCGGGTCGTAGAGGTCCCGCTTCTCCTTGGGCAGCAGATAGATGCCGGTGAGGAAGAACGTCATGTGGGCGTCGTACTTCTTCGCCATCTCGCGGTAGTGCTCGAAGAGGTTGTCGTCGCCCGCCAGCGCGCCGTCCCACGAGAAGACGACGAACTGCGGCGGCTTCTCG
The DNA here is from genome assembly GCF_033794485.1 of Streptomyces sp. MB09-02B. Taxonomy (NCBI): domain Bacteria; kingdom Bacillati; phylum Actinomycetota; class Actinomycetes; order Kitasatosporales; family Streptomycetaceae; genus Streptomyces; species Streptomyces sp. MB09-02B. The sequence continues at coordinate 4,046 of NZ_JARGEE010000179.1, read as the reverse complement.
CCCTTCTTGAGACGCACGGGCTTCAACCGCCCCTTCTGCGGGCCCGTGTAGGAGGTGGAGCCATCACCGATGATCTTCGTCTTGCCGTCCCAGACGGGTTCCTTCTTCGTGGCCCCCTTGTCGCCGCCGCCGGCCGACGAAGCGGTCGGCGCGGTGTCGGCCGACCGGTTCAGCACCAGGTAGCCGCCGACCAGGGAGGCCACCACGAGAAGCGCGGCCACCGTCAGGAACTGCGGACGGGTGGTGCGGCGCTGCGGGCGCGCCTTGCGACGGCGGCCCTTGTGCGGCTTGCTGCCAGACTTCATGAACGGCTCATTCTGCGAGGGTGGCGGGTGCGGGTGCTCATCGGTGGTCAGCCGATCCTCATCGCACTGGACCAGATGTCGTAGGGGACCCCGGCATTGGGTGTTCCGGCGATCCCGTCGAGCGGCAGCGGCTCCAGGCTCCTGGCCAGGTCGATGCGGTAGACGACGACGGCGGTCGACACGTCGTCGGCCGTTCCGACGTACCAGGCGGCCTTGTCGTCCTGGGTGGTCCCGCCCTTGGCGGCCACCTCGAAGGAGGCGGCACCGGGCGAGGTGGGGTGGGCGGTGCGGTAGGCGTCAGTGAGTGCCGAGGTGACCTCGGCGGCGACCTTGCCGCTCATCGCGCGCTTCGGCTTCGGGTTGTTCAGGGCGACCTTGGACCCGTTGTGGGTCACCTTCCGCACGGAGTACGGCTCGGTGTGCTTGCCGAGGGCGGCGAAGGTGCTGTAGCCGCTGGCCATCCGGATCGCGCTGGGTGTGGCGCTGCCCACGGACAGCGCCGGCACCTGGGCGCCGAAGCTGGAGCGGAGCAGTCCGGCCGCCTCGGCGGTGCCGCGCACCTTGGCCAGACCGGTGTCCATGCCGAGCTGCATGAACGGGGTGTTCACCGACCGGGCGAGCGCGTCGTGCAGGGTGATCGGGCCCCAGGACTTCTTGCCGTCGTTGCGGGCGGAGACCTGGTCGCCGTCCCGGTCCCAGTAGGGCCCCTCGGGGGTGGTCACCGGCACGGCGTTGTTGCCGTCGTAGACCGTCTGCGGGGTGACAGGTGTAGCTTCGCCGCCGCGTTCCTTGACGACACCGTGTTCCAGCCCCGCCGCGTAGACGAAGGGGAGGAAGGCCGAGCCGGCCGGGACGGTGGTCGCGTTCGACTCGTTGAAGCCCTGTCTGCGGTGGTCGGGGCCGCCGTAGACGGCGAGGATGCGCCCGTCGGCACCGACCGAGGAGGCACCGATGTGTGCGGTCCTCGCCTTCTTCGGGTTGTCCTTCCGCACGTCCTTGCGGGCCTTGGTGACGGCGGCGGTCAGCTTGTCCTGCCGGCCCTTGTCGAAGGTCGTGTAGATCTGGTAGCCACCCCGGTCGAACTCCTGATCGGTGAGGTTCGCCGCCTTCTTCGCGTACTGGGAGGCCAGCTGCACCAGGTAGTCGCTCTGCTTCCCGGTGTCGTACTGGCTGGACTGTTCGATCGGCTCGGGGAACTTCGTGTACTTCGCGCGCTCGGCCTTCGACAGCTTCCCGATCTCCACCATCCGGTCCAGGATCCACTCCCAGCGGACGACCGCCCGCTCCCGGTTGGCCTTGCTCAGGGTGGGGTCGTAGAGGCCCGCGCCCTTGAGGAGGGAGGCGAGGACCGCGGCCTCGCTGACGTTCAGCTCGCTGACGTCCTTGCCGTAGTACGCCTGGGAGGCCCGCTGGATGCCGTAGGTGCCGCGGCCGAACCAGCTGGTGTTGAGGTAGCCCTCCAGGATCTCGTCCTTGCTCATCTGGTTGTCGAGCTTGAGGGCGAGCAGCGCCTCGTCGAACTTGCGGCCGAGCGAGCGGTCCTGGGTCAGATAGACGTTCTTGACGTACTGCTGGGTGATGGTGGAGCCGCCCTGGGTGTCCCCCTCGCCGACGGTGCGCACCAGGGCGCGGGTGATGCCGCTCACGGAGATGCCGGGGTCGGAGTAGAAGCTCGCGTTCTCCGCCGCGAGGACCGCCCAGCGCACGTCCTGGGGGACGTCCTTCAGGGGCATCGCCTGGCGTCGCACCCAGCCGGTACGGGCCATGGGGGTGCCGTCGGACCAGAAGTACACGTTGTCCTGCTGGGTGGCGAAGGTGTTGAGGTCCTCCGGTATGTCCGTGGCGGCGTAGGCCACGGACAGGAACATGCCGCTGACGCCCACGGCCAGTCCCGCGGCCCCCAGCGACTGCCGCCAGGACGGCACCCAGCGGCGCCAGTCGGCACGGCCCGGGCGGGGGTACTGCGGACGCATACGGCGGGCGAAGGGGGCGAACGGGGCCAGTCGCGCGCCGGCGCCGGCGGTGAACCTGGCCAGAACCGACGGCCTGGGCGCCTTACGCCTGCCGCGTTTCCCGGACGCCGACGGCTCCTGCGGGAGGTCGAACGTACCCGGCTCGAGCACCCGCAGCTGCATGGTCTCGTCCGCCGGCGGCGGGAGCTTCAGCTGCATGGTGAGGTCGGACTCCTCGGGCACCCCCTCCTCCTGCCCCTTCCCCCTGCTAGTCACGGCGGGCTCCCGTACGCGGACGGCCCGAGCGGTGCCCAGCAACTTTTCGGCGGTGCGCGGCAACCTTCCGCTCGCGCACGGCGACTATCCGACCGGGACACATGGCTCCCGATCGCCCCAGGACAGCGGTCACTCCTGTCCCCCCTCCCCACTTGGCACCGCCGCGCGGATGGTCACAGCCGCCACACTCGCGGCAGTGAGCCCCCTGTTCCCCCGGCCTTCCGGCCTCCACACAGCGACCACAAATTATCAGTCACTTTCACAAACGCTTCTGTCAGTAGCGTGAAAATTTGGCCAGTGTGACCGACCAGGCACAACGCGGCACCCTTGCCGCCCCCCGGACGCCGGTTAGCCTGACCCCATGCCCCGCTACGAGTACCGCTGCCGGACCTGCGGCGACACCTTCGAACTGAGCCGCCCGATGGCCGAGTCCTCCGCCCCCGCGGACTGCCCCGAGGGCCACTCCGACACGGTCAAACTCCTGTCGACGGTCGCCGTCGGAGGGTCGGCCGCCGCGTCCGCCCCTGCGCCCCGGCCGGGCAGCGGCGGTGGTGGCGGTGGCGGGTGCTGCGGTGGCGGCTGCTGCGGTTGATCGACACACTCCGACCAACGGGCCCCGCCCCTCGAATGTTCACCCACCCCTCAGGCTCCCTTCAGCTTCGTTCGCCTAGCGTGCCCCCATGACAGCCATGCAAGCGGAGTCGATGAGCGGCGCACCCCTGTGGATCATCGGCCTGATGGATCTGCTGGGGGCGCCGGGCGCGGGCCTCGCCGTCGCGCTGGAGAACCTCTTCCCGCCGATCCCCAGCGAGGTCATCCTCCCTCTCGCCGGCTTCGCCGCGAGCACCGGCCAGATGAACCTCTTCGCCGCCCTGCTGTGGACCACCGCGGGCTCGGTCGTCGGCGCCCTCGCCCTCTACGGCGTCGGCGCCCTCCTCGGCCGCGACCGCACGGTCGCCATCGCCGCGAAGCTGCCCCTGGTCAAGGTCTCGGACATCGAGAAGACGGAGGCCTGGTTCCTCAAGCACGGCACCAAGGCGATCTTCTTCGGCCGGATGATCCCGGTCTTCCGCAGCCTCATCTCGGTCCCGGCCGGCGTGGAACGCATGCCCCTGCCCGTCTTCACCCTGCTCACCACCCTGGGCAGCGCCATCTGGAACACGGTCTTCGTCCTGGCCGGCTACTTCCTGGGCGCCAACTGGACCGAGGTCACGGCGATCGTCTCGACGTACTCGAAGATCGTGCTGGGAGGTGCGGCCCTGGCGCTCCTGGCATTCGCGCTGGTCCGCTTCCTGAGGAGGTCCAGCCCCAAAGGGGCGCGGGGCGCTGACATATGCGGCTCCGCCGCGCGGGCGCGACAAGCCACGACGGACTCGCGGCCCGAAACGCACCGCGCCCCCACCCCCTGACGGAACGAGCCGCTCACCCTCGCGGAGCGCCCCGCGACGCCCGCAAGAACTCCCGAAGAATCCGCTCCCCGGCCAACACCCCCCGCTCGGGCAGCGCACTCACC
>NZ_JARGEE010000178.1:0-17935 GCF_033794485.1 Streptomyces sp. MB09-02B | reverse complement strand
CCCCCACAACCGCCCTCCCCTCAACCGGTCGCGGCCCCGAACCAGCGGGCGAGTGCGTCGAGCAGGTCCCGCTGGTCCTCGCCGGCCCATGCCACGTGGCCGTCGGGCCGCAGGAGGACCGCGGGCGCGTCCAGGTCCTCGGCGGAGTCGACCACGTGGTCGACCCGGTCCGCCCAGCCCTCCGCCGAGAGCGCCCCCGCCGGGTCGAGCAGCAGGCCGCGGCCGTCGTGCGTCAGCTCGTACAGGCGTCCCCGCTTCAGCCGCAGGTCCCGCATCCGGCGGCCGAGCAGGTCGTGACCGTCGCCGAGGTCGTAGCGGACGTCCACCCCGGTGATCATCCCGGTCACGTACCGGTTCACCTCCTCGAAGTCCATCAGCTTCGACAGCAGCTCCCGCAGCGCGGTCGGCCCCGGCGCGGACCCCAGCAGGGTGATCTGCGCACGGGTGTTGACCAGCACGCGGGCGGCGACCGGGTGCCGCTCGCCGTGGTAGGTGTCCAACAGCCCTTCCGGCGCCCAGCCGTTGACGGCGGCGGCCAGCTTCCAGCCCAGGTTGAAGGCGTCCTGCACACCGAGGTTGAGTCCCTGGCCGCCGGTCGGCGGATGGATGTGCGCCGCGTCGCCGGCCAGCAGCACCCGGCCGACCCGGTAGCGCTCGGCCTGCCGGGTGGCGTCGCCGAACCGGGAGAGCCAGCGCGGTGAGTGGACACCGAAGTCGGTGCCCGCGAAGTCCCGCAGCCGCTGCCTGAACTCGTCCAGGGTCGGCGGGGCCGTACGGTCCTCGGACACCCCCTCGGCGGGTACGAGCACGCGGTAGTTCCCGTCCGCCAGAGGAGCGAGGCCGAACCGCAGCTCGGTCTTGCGCACCTCCTCGACGACCGCGGTGACCGTCGCCGGGTCCTCGGTCGCTCCCATCTCGCCCAGCAGCGTCTCGACCGTGGCGGGCTCGCCCGGGAATCCGACGCCGAGCAGCTTGCGCACCGCGCTGCGGCCCCCGTCGCAGCCGACGAGATAGCGGGCGCGCAGCCGTGTGCCGTCCGCCAGTTCCGCGGTCACCCCGTCCTCGTCCTGGTCGAGCCCGACCAGTTCGCTGCCGCGCCGGAGGTCGGTGCCGAGTTCCAGCGCGCGTTCCTGGAGGATGCGCTCGGTCACCGGCTGCGGGGTGGCCACGCCGTACGCGTGTGCTGTGTCCAGGCTCTCCGGCCAGGGCTTCATGATGCCGCCGAAGAGGCCGCCGACCCGGAACTTGTCACTGACCGCGAGGAACCTCTCCAGCAGGCCGCGCTGGTCCATCACCTCGACACTGCGCGCGTGCAGGCCCTGTCCCCGGGACTCCCCGGTCGGCTCGGTCAGCCGCTCCAGTACGACCGTCCCCACACCGGCCAGTCGCAGCTCGCTCGCCAGCATCAACCCGGTCGGTCCGCCCCCGACGACGATCACGTCGATCATCTCAACCCCCATGTGCGCAGATGTGCGTCGCTTCTCGCTTCGGTCGGCGATTCTGCGGCACGGGGAGGGTCTTGCCGCAAGCCCCCCGGTGCGCTATACGTTGAGACAGGCAAGGAGGACTGGACCTCCTTGCCTTTGTCGTTCTCCTCCGGGTCCGGTGAGCCGCTCTCCTCCGGGTCTCGTGAGCCGCTCTCCTCCGGTTCGCGTGACGGCCCGGGGCGTGCCCACAATGGCGCTGTGCCGGGAACGGAGCGTGCGATGTTCTCCCGGACCGCACGCGGCCCGGGAGCACCGTCAGTCGCTCAGACGCCGCCGCAGGAGTTCCTTGCCGAGGTCGGCGCCCTTGCGGCTGTGGGCCTGTGCCTTGCGGAACAGCTCGATCACCTCGGTGTCCTTCTCCCGCTCCGCGTCCTCGATGTACGACTCCAGGCGCAGCGCGTTGTTGAGGCAGGCCTCCACGTACCAGATCAGGTTGTAGTCCTTGTCGGCGGTACCGGTCACGCGGCCCGTCTCGGCGGTGCTGGTCACGTTCTCCTCCTCCGTGTCACGGACTGGGGGCCCGCGCCTGTCCGGCGCGGCTCCCGAAGCGCGGCACGGGTACCCGGGCCACCGCCGCGTACACGGCCACGGCCCGCACACCGTCCGGTGAGGTGTCCCGGCGTCGTCCGAGGGCACACGGCTCTCACCACCTAGGGCAGAAGGGCCGGATGACGTGCGTACCGTCGGTGTGGAAGAGGAACTCCTCCTGGTCGACCCGGAGACCGGGGAGCCGCAGGCGCGGGCCGCGGCAGTGCTCGCGCGGGCCGCGCTGGAGGGCTCGGGCCAGGACGTGTTCGAGAAGGAGCTGCACGACGAGCAGGTGGAGTTCGCGACCCACCCGCAGTCGTCGATGGCCGATCTGGGGGCCGAGATCGTCCGCTGCCGCAAGGACGCGGCCCGCCATGCCGAGGGGCTCGGCAGCGCGGTCGTCGCGCTGGCGACGTCTCCGCTGCCGGTGAGTCCGACGATCACCGTGAACAGCCGGTACCGGTGGATGGCGCGGGAGTTCGGTCTGCACACGCAGGTGCAGCTGGTCTGCGGCTGCCATGTCCATGTGTCCGTCGAGTCCGACGACGAGGGCGTGGCCGTCCTGGACCGCATGCGGCCGTGGCTGTCCGTGCTGACGGCCCTGAGCGCCAACTCCCCCTTTTGGCAGGGCCACGACAGCAGGTACGCCAGCTACCGCAGCCAGGTCTGGGACATGTGGCCGATGGCCGGGCCGACGGATGTCTTCGGCTCGGCGGAGCGGTACCACCAGTGCGTCACGGACCTGATCGCCACGGGAGTCGTACGCGACGAGGGCATGATCTACTTCGACGCGCGGCTGTCCCAGCGGTACCCGACCGTCGAGATACGGGTCGCTGACGTCTGTCTGCACCCCGACACGGCGGTCCTGGTCGCGGCCCTCGCCCGGGGGCTCGTGGAGACCGCGGCCCGTGAGTGGCGGGCCGGTGTGGAGCCGCTCCCGCACAGTGCGGGACTGCTGCGGCTGGCCACGTGGCGGGCCGCCCGCTCCGGGATCTCCGAGAACCTCCTCGACCCGGTCACGATGCGGCCCCGGCCCGCCCACGACGTGATCCGCTCGCTGCTCGACCACGTCGAGGAGGCCCTCGTCGACCACGGGGACGCCGACCTGGCCCGGGACGCCGTCGCCGAGCTGACGGGGCGCGGCAACGGGGCCCGGGTGCAGCGCGAGGTGATGGCCCGGACGGGGAGCCTGCGCGAGGTCGTCGCGGCCTGCGTACGGCACACCCAGGCCTGACCCAGGCGCCTCCGGCCGCTCCGGCAGCTCCGCGGGCCCCTGGCGACCGTCGGCGCGGGGACCCGCGCACCCGCTCCCACCTGCGGTCCAGGACCTCGTGCGCGTAGGTCGTCGAGGACGGGGTAATGCGTGCAGCACACACGGCGGAAGCGTCCGTCGACGTCTACGACCGTTCCGTCCGCGACGGAACCGGAGGAGCCCGAACATGAGCGCGTGGAGCCCGGATCACACCGAACGGCGGCCGCCGGGCCCGGCGGTGCGGTCACCGGAGGGGCTGCCCGACCTCGTGGACGCCGGTATGTACGTGGTGGACGACAACGGCCTGGTCGTAGCGGTGAACCCCCGGGCCGAGGAGTTGCTCCGCCGCACGGCCGGCGAACTCGTCGGACAGGACGCCGACGAGCTGCTGCACCGGGACCGGCTGGGGCACACGGTGCCGCGGGCGGCGTGCGCGATGATGCGCGCCTTCCTCAGTGGCCGCACCGGCGGCGGGGACCGGGAGTGGTTCCTGCGCGGCGACGGCACGCTGCTGCCGGTGACCTGGCTGGTCACCCCGTGTCGGCTCGAAGGGTCCGCGACCGGCGCGATGGTCCTCTTCCACGAGTACGCCCCGGAGACGAACGTCCCGCAGACCGACGCCGCCGTCCCGGACGGCAAGTCGCCGGCGCTGTCCCAGCTGGACCGGCTGGCGCTGCTCGCCGAGACGACAACCCGGCTGAGCTCGACCCTGGACGCCGAGGAGGCGGTCGCCCGCCTGGTGCGGCTGGTGGTGCCACGGCTTGCGGACTGGGCCATCGTGGACCTGATCACCGAGAGCGACGACGTCTGGCGGACCACGGTGGCGACCCACCGCGACGGCGTGGTGGTGCGGCGCGAGGAGCTGGAGGGCCCGCTCCCGCCGGTGCACGAGGAATCGCTCATGCCGCTGTCCCGGGCGCTGCGCGGGGCGGCCTCGACCCTCGCCGGGCCGGAGACCTACCAGGGGCCGGCGGACTCGGGGATCACGGTCGCCCAGCAGAGGCTGTTCAAGGAGGCAGGGCTGCGCTCTGCGGCCATCGCGCCCATCCGGGGACCGCGCGCCGTGCTCGGCGCTCTCACGCTCGGCCTGAGCGAGCGGCCGGGGGCCTTCACCGACGCCGAGCTGTCCCTGTTGGACGACATCGCCCGCCGGGCCGGGCTGGCGCTGGAGAACGCGCGCCTGTACCAACGGCAGCGGCACATCGCGGAGACCATGCAGCGCCATCTGCTGCCGCAGATGCCGGAGGTGCCGGGGCTGCGGATGGCCGCGCGCTACGAGTCGGCGTCGAAGTCCGCACAGGTCGGCGGCGACTGGTACGACGCGTTCTCGCTGGCCGACGGGTCCACGGCGGTGGCCATCGGGGACGTCGTCGGACACAACATCGACGCGGCGGCCGGGATGGCGCAGGTCCGCAACATGCTCCGGGCCTACGCGTGGGCGCTGGAGGAGCCGCCGAGCTCGATCGTGGAGCGGCTGGACCGGGCCGTGGTGAACGTGACCGAGGCGTCCATGGCGACGCTGATCTTCGGCCGGGTCGAGCGCGACGACGACACGTGGGCCCTGCGGTGGACCAACGCGGGGCATCCGCCGCCGCTGCTGATCACCCACGACGGCAGGTCCCTGTTCCTGGACGAGGAGCACGACCACCTGCTCGGTACGGGACTGGTCCGAGCCCGCACCGACACACTCACCCCTCTGCCGCCGAAGTCCACGCTGGTGCTGTACACGGACGGTCTGATCGAGTCCCCGGGGCACACCCTCGACCGGGGCCTGGCCCGGCTGCGCCAGCACGCGGCGGCCCTCGTCCACCGGCCCCTGCACGTCTTCTGCGACCTGCTGCTGGAGCGCGCCCGCCCCGTCGACAACGACGACGACGTGGCCCTGCTGGTCTTCCGGACACCCGACGAGGACGGTGAGGCGGGTGACCGGTAGAGCGCCGACACCGGCCGGGGACTCCGGAAGACCACGGTCTTCCCCAAGACCCCACACATCCCTACGCTTTCGCACGCGTAGCAGCTCTCCGCACGGGAAACACGAGCGTCGGAGGGGAACGCGCCATCGCGTCCGCCTCAAGCAGCCGAGCCGGGGACGACGAGATGTCAACAGAGCCACGTAGGGACGACAAACTGCCTGCCGAGGAGATTTACGACAGCCACGCCGCCTTCGACGGAGAACTCGGCGACGTGACGGGGGCGCGTACAGCCGCGGAGGGGTTCCTGGGCGTCCTCTCACGCACCTCACCGCCGGCGGCTGTCGAGCACTGGGACGACATCCTGCTGGTGGTCACGGAGCTGGCCGCCAACGCGGTTCAGTACGCGCCGGGGCGGTTCGAGCTGACGATGCGGCGCACCCTGGACGGGGTGCACGTGACGCTCGGGGACACGAGCACGACGTCGCCCGCACCACGCCCCTTCAGTCCCAGCAAGGGCGGCGGCGGTATCGGCTGGTATCTGATCCAGACGCTGTGCGAGGAAGTGAGCGTGGTCGTGCACGACCACGGCAAGGACGTCCACGTGTTCCTGCCGTGGTGAGGCCTCAGGCCAGTGGCACCGGGGTGAGGCCTCAGGCCAGCGGCACCAGCACGCTGATGGTCTTGCCGCCTGACGCGCGGCGCACGACGTCGACCTTGCTGGAGAGGCGGTTGATCAGCGGCCAGCCGTAGCCGTTGCCCTCGTGGGCGCGGGGCAGCGCGCCGGGCCCGTGGAGACCCACGGGCACGGCGGCGCTGTGGTCGCGCACGCTGAGCCGCACGCCCTCGGCGGTGAGGGCGACGTCGAACCCGGCGATACCGCCGCCGTGCCGGACCGCGTTGGTGACCAGTTCTGACACGACGAGAATGAGATCGATCATCGACTGCTCGGTCGGTGGCCCCGCCGAGGAACGCCACCGCTCCCCCACGAACGCCCGCACATGGCGGCGGGCCGCCGCGGCGGTGGTGATCGCGACCGGCGTCCGCGCCGGTCGGGCGTCAGACCCTTCCGCCTGCGCGGGAGCGGTGTCGTGGTGCACGAGCGGGCGGCGTTCCATCGATGTCATGGCATGTTCGGGGTCGGCGACTCGGGACAGCTGGGTTCGTCACTGTTCATGAAGCGCCGCATACCCGCTCCCGCCCGGACCATGGCTGCCGGGATCTCCCGGGAGTGTCGTCCCGGTCCCGCACAGCTCCGCGGTCGCGGTCGCCTGCGCGGCGGCGAGCTGGGCGCGTGCCGCGTCCAGGGCCCGGCGGACGTCGCGGGTGCCCGTGGACACGCACAACGTGTACGCCAGGTCCTGCGCGCGGCGAGCGCTCTGCGGATCGCCTCGCTCGCCCCCGTGGGCGACGACCGACTCGTACTCCTCGACGAGCCGGCGCAGGGTCGCGGGGTGGGGCATCAGCATCTGTTCAGCTCCTGGGGGTCGTCAGACGGTGGGCGTGGTGCGGCCGAGGGCCTCTTCGCGGACGCGCGCGCAGCTGCGGCTGATGAGGCGGGAGACGTGCATCTGCGAGATGCCGAGGCGGTCGGCGATGCGGTTCTGGGTCATGTCCTCGAAGAAGCGCATGTAGAGGATGGCCCGCTCACGTTCGGGCAGTCGGCGCAGCCCTTCCTTGACCGACTCGCGGTCCACGACGGTGTCGTACGCCGCGTCGGGGGCGCCGAGGGTGTCGGCGAGGCTGTAGCCGTCGTCGCCGGAGGCCATCTCGGCGTCCAGCGAGAGGGCGCTGAAGCTGTCGAGCGCCTCCATCCCGGCGTGGACCTCCTCCTCCGTGAGGCCCGCGAGGGCGGCGATGTCGGCGACAGAGGGCTCGGCGGCGCCGCCGGAGGTCTGGCTGAGTTCGCGCCGTGCCACGCGCACCTTGTTGCGGAGGTCCTGCACCCGCCGGGGGACGCGCAGCGTCCACATCCGGTCACGGAAGTGCCTCTTGATCTCTCCGGTGATGGTGGGCACGGCGTAGCTCTCGAACGCCCCCCGTTCGGGCTCGTAGCGGTCCACCGCCTTGACCAGGCCCATCGCCGCGACCTGGCGCAGATCCTCCAACGACTCGCCGCGGTTGCGGAAGCGGCCGGCGATGCGGTGCGCCATGGGCAGCCAAGCCCGGACGAGTTCGTCGCGGACGTGGTCGCGTTCGGGTCCCGCGTCCATCGCCGCGAGCCGGGCGAAGGCGGTGGCGGTGTCGGGGGCGTCGTCGTGCGTCCTCCTGTCGGGGGTACCGGGACGGACGGAGGTGCCTGAACCGTTTGCGGACACATTGACCAGCATGGGAAATCGCTCCTGAACGACGCTTTCAGGGACTTGCGGCGGGAAACGGTGGCGGGCGACCGGGGCCCTTGCGCGGAACACCGCTTCCGCCTGGGTGCCTCCTGCACGGAGGCGTGGAACTCCGATTGCCCCGCGACCCGGACGGCAAACAACGGTGCGCGCATTCCCCGTGACGGATCGCCAGCTCCGTGATCCCCGTCACCCGGATCGGCGGCGACTTCCGGCCAGAGTGGGGAGCGCCACGGTCCCTTTCCCGATTCAGGGGGACTGACTCGCCGTTCGCGGGGCAAGCGTGGGATGGCAACAAGGCTTCGGGCGAGAGGGGTGGACAGCATGGCAGCCGTGACGGCAGGTACAACGGCCACGGCACGGGGGAGGGTCATGACGGACGGGGTGGACCTGCCCCTGATCGAGGACCCGTCACAGGTGAGGCCCAAGGACGCGCGGGAGATGTCCCGGCAGTTCTTCGACCGGCTGGCCATGTTGGACGAGGGCACCCACACCTATCAGTACGTACGCAACACGCTCATCGAGATGAATCTCTCGCTGGTGCGGTACGCGGCCTCGCGCTTCCGTGGGCGCGAGGACTCCCTGGAGGACATCGTCCAGGTCGGGACCATCGGGCTGATCAAGGCCATCGACCGGTTCGAGCTGTCCCGGGAGGTGGAGTTCACCACGTTCGCCGTGCCGTACATCGTCGGCGAGATCAAGCGGTTCTTCCGGGACACCAGCTGGGCGGTGCATGTGCCGCGGCGGTTGCAGGAGGCGCGGGTGGAGCTGGCCCGCGCGACGGACGAACTGCAGTCCCGGCTGGGCCGGATGCCGACGACGCGTGAGCTGTCGGAGCTGATGTCGCTGTCCGAGGAGGAGGTCATCGAGGCGCGCAAGGCGTCCAACGGCTACAACACCTCCTCGCTGGACGCGGCGCTCACCTCCGACAGCGGCGAGGACGGCGACACCGTGCTCGGCGACCTCATCGGCGAGGAGGACCACGCGCTGCAACTCGTGGAGGACTTCCACTCGCTGGCGCCGCTGATCGCCGAACTCGACGACCGTGAGCGGCGGATCCTGCACCTGCGGTTCGTGGAGGAACAGACCCAGTCGCAGATCGCCGAGCAGCTCGGGGTGTCCCAGATGCATGTGTCCCGGCTGATCAGCCGCATCATCAAGCGGCTGCGCGCGGGCCTTCTGGAACCGGGAGTCGCCTGATCGGGGCCCGTGTGCCCGCACGATTCGCGGGTATGCGCACGGGCGCATCGCCGGTCGATGCGTCGAATCCGTGAACCGGGGCGCCCGCCCCGGTCGGTAACCCCTTGGAGGCTCTCGTGTCCGTTGCCCACAACCCCCTGTCGATCAAGGTCGATCTGCCCCGGGCCGACGCCGTGCTGCTCACGATCGAAGGGGAACTGGACATCGACACGGCGACCGAGCTGCAGCATCATCTGGCGAACCAACTGCGGCACGGCCGACGGCATTTCCTGCTGGACGTGTCGGCCGTACCCTTCATGGACTCGTCCGGCATGAACATCATCCTGCGGACGTACCAGGAGGTGCGGAAGATCCCGGGCGGTGTGTATGTGATCGCCCCGGCTCCGGCCGTACGACGGATACTCGACCTCACCGGTGTGAGCCTCACCGTGACCACGGTGGACAGCGTGGACGAGGCGCTGGCCGCCGTGGACTCCGGGCAGGTCGCCCCGCTTCCGGACGAGCCGCCCGCGCGGGAATAGCCGTCGCCCCCAATACGCCGACGAGCAGCGCCGCTTGGCATCATCCGCCGACGCGGCGGCACACACCCATGGCCAATGGTTGTCGTTTGACAACTATATCCGGAAGGCAACAGAGTGAAGGCGGGGGCCGAGAGTGTGGGAAGGGTTGGAATGAGGCTGTCGAACCGGAACCGGGTCGGCGGCGGTCAGGCGCTCCGCGCGTCCGTGGCGTCGCCCTCGTGGATCTGCGCCGCCGCGGCGTCGCAGAACGCCTCCAGCCCTTCCACCAGCGCGGTTCGTTTCGCGGTCGGCATCTGCTCCAGCACGGACCGCAGGGCGCGTTCGCGTCGGGCGCGCAGGTCCACGAGGTACGACCGCCCGCGCCGGCTCAGCCGCAGACACAGCTCGCGCCTGCTGGCCGTACTGGCGTGGCGCTCGACGAAGCCCACCGCCTCCAGCCGGTCGCAGAGCCGGCTGGTGGAGGGCGGTGTGGAGCCGAGGGCGTGGGCGAGCATCCGCAGGTTGATCCCGTCGTTGTGCTCCAGGATGAACAGCACGCGGAGCTGGGAGGCGGACACCGGTGCCGTCGAGGCGCGTCCCCACACGACCTCCAACAGCTCCGCCGCCTCGGAGGTCACACGCGCCACCTCGTCCGGCCGCGGGTTGGAGGAGGAAGTCACAGGCCCACTCTTCCAGGCATCTCGAACACTGTCAGCTCTGGCAAGAATGGCGTATCCGACATCGTGAACAGATTCGTGGCAGCCGAACGAGCCCTTCGCTCCGCTGCTCCGCACCACCTGGTGGACGCTCTGGGCGACGTACTGGCCGACGCCTGGTCGGCCCGGGACGTCGAGCTCTACCTGGCCGACTACTCGCTCACCACGCTCCGGCCGGCGTCCACCCGCCCGGACCCACCGGACTCCCTGCCCATGCACGACGGCCCGGCCGGCCGGGCGTTCGGGTCGCAGGAGCCGTACGTGGAGAAACGTGGTGACAACCGGGTGCGGCTCCATCTGCCGGTCACCGTGCGCGGTGACCGGCTGGGTGTGCTGCGGCTGACGCTGCCGTCCGCCGCGCAGGCCGAGGAGTGCCTCGCCGAACTGACCGAGCTCGCCCAGGTGCTGGGACACGAGCTGATCGTCGCGGAACGGGACACCGACGTGTACCTCCGCGCACGCCGCTCCAGCCGGCTGACGCTGGCCGCCGAGATGCAGTGGCAGCTGCTGCCGGGCCGCTCCTCCACCCGGTCCGAGTACGCGCTCGGCGGCCAACTGGAGCCCGCCTACGCCATCTTCGGCGACAACTTCGACTGGTCCGCCGACGCCGACCACCTGATGCTGTACGTCACCAACGGCATGGGCGAGGGCATCGAGGCCTCCCTGCTGACCCAGCTGGGGATCAACGCGCTGCGCAACGCCCGCCGGGCCGGCGCCCCCATCGCCGAGCAGGCGGCCCTCGCCGACCAGGCCGTGCACGCCCAGTACGGCGGGGCCCAGCACCTGTCGGTGCTCCTGCTGGACCTGAACCTCGCCACCGGACACCTGGAGATCGTCGACGCGGGCTCGCCCCGGATGCTGCTGCTGCGCGACCGGAGCGTCACCGCCGTCGAAATGGAGGCACAGCTGCCGCTGGGCATGTTCGAGGAAACCGAGTACACCGCTCAGCGGTTGCGGCTCGAACCGGGCGACCGGCTGGTCTTCGTCAGCGACGGTGTCTACTCCGTCGCCACACCCGCCGGGGAGGCGTACGGGGACCGGGCGCTGGCCCGCGCCATCAGCGCCACCCGGCTGCTGCCCGCCGCCGACGTCCCCGGCGCGGTGCTCAGGGAGCTCTCAGGTCACCGCGGCACCACCGTGGCGGACGACGACGCGCTCGTGGTCTGTCTCGACTGGTTCGGCCGAGGGGGTGCCGGCCGGACCGACCGATGAATCAGCCCAGCAGTCGTTCCCCGGAGCGGGGAGGCGCTACAGCACGTGAGGAGACACCGTGCCGGAACAGGACACGGCAGGCCAGCAGTTGACACCGTCGCAGGAGGTGGCGCGGTTCCTGCGCGACCGCCAGGAACAGATCGCCCAGCGCTGGGCCGACGCCGCGCTGTTCCGCACCGTCTTCACCCACTCCCGCGACGAGGCGGTGGAGGCGGGCCGTTCCGTGGTGGACGCGCTCGCCGCCGTGGCCGCCTCGGACAGCGTGGAGGACGCGGAGTCCGGCGGCTTCCAGGTCGTCCGTGAGCAGTTGGCGCGGACGGCCGCCGCCCGGGCGCGGGCGGGCTCCACTGTGACCCAGATCTCCTCCGAGGTGGACGCGCTGCGGCCGCCCGTGACCGAGCTGCTGCTGGCCGAGTTCGCCGCGGCGCCCGCGGCGCACCTGCGGGAGTGCACCACGACCCTGACGGTGCTGATGGGCACCCTGCGCCTGGTGGTGCTGGAAACGGCGCTCAACGAGGGCGAGGAGCTCATCCACCGGCAGCGGCTGCAGCTGATGGAGGTCGCCACCCCGGTGATCAAACTGTGGGAGGGCATCGTCGCCGTCCCGCTGATCGGCACGCTGGACAGCGCGCGCAGCCAGGTGGTGATGGAGCGGCTCCTCGACTCCATCGTCGAGCAGCACGCCCGGTTCGCCATCCTGGACATCACCGGCGTGCCGACCGTGGATTCGCTGGTGGCCCAGCACCTGATGAAGACCGTGGCGGCGGCACGGCTGATGGGGGCGGAGTGCATCGTCTCCGGAATCCGGCCGCCGATCGCGCAGACCATCGTCCACCTGGGCATCGACCTCAGCTCGGTGATGACCCGCACGGGTCTGGCGGACGCCCTGGCCTACGCGCTCGGGCAGCTGGGCACGGACATCGTGTCCCGCGACGGCGCCGGTTCGGGGCCCAGGTGAGCGGCGATCTCTTCGCCGCGTACGGCGGCCCGTCCGCGTACGGGGCGCCCGTCCCCGTGCTCAAACTCGGCCATGTCCTCCTGGTGTCGCTCCAGGGCGATCTGCACGACGGGGCGGCGGAGCAGCTCCAGCAGGACATCAGCGACACGGTCGCGCGCAGCGGTGCCACGGGCGTGGTGATCGACCTCTCCGGTGTGGAGATGGTCGACTCCTTCCTCGGCCGGGTGCTCGGCGACATCGCCGCCCAGACGAGTCTGCTCGCCGCCGGGACGGTCGTCGCCGGGATGCGTCCGGCCGTGGCGATCACGCTGGTGGAGCTGGGTCTGACCCTGCCGGGGCTGCGCACCGCGCTCAGCACCGAGGACGCGCTGCGCCTCCTCGGCGAAACGGACCCGACCTTCCCCCGCCGCGTCCACGCCCGCCAGGAGAGTCCGTGATGCAGACCGCCGGCGGCATCTCCGCCTGCCTGCCGATCCACTCGGATCTCGATCTGGTGTGGGTGCGTCAGCATGTGCGGCAGGCGGCCGCCCAGCTCGGCTTCGGCCTGGTCGACCAGACCAAACTGGTCACCGCGGCGAGCGAGCTGGCCCGCAACACCCTGGTCCACGGCGGCGGGGGCCAGATGGAGTGCGAGCCCGTGGACAAGGGCGGCGCACGAGGACTGCGGCTGACGTTCAGCGACGAGGGACCCGGTATCGCCGACCTCGACCAGGCCCTCCTCGACGGCTACACCTCCGGCGAGGGGCTGGGGATGGGGCTGGGCGGCGCCCGGCGGCTGGTCCACGAGTTCGCGATCGACAGCCGGCCCGGCTCGGGCACCTCGGTGACGGTGACGTCCTGGCTTTCGGGTGCGCCGCGCCCGCGCGAGGAGCGCTGATGCCACGCGTCTGGGAGGTTCCGGTGCACGACTCGACCCGGGTGCGCGACGCCCGGGTGGCCGCCGAGGCGGCCGCGGCGCGGGCCGGGCTGGACGAGGGCCGCGCCGCCGGCTGTGCGCTGGTGGCCACCGAGCTGGCGACGAATCTGCTCAAGCACGCCGGGGGCGGGCTGATACTGCTGGACGTCGTCTCCCGCCCCGACCCGGACCGGGCGGACGGTGCGGCGCCCCTGGTGCAGATCGTGGCGATCGACCACGGGCCGGGGGTGCGCGACATCGCGGGCGCGCTGCGCGACGGTTTCTCGACGACGTCGTCGCTCGGCGCGGGCCTCGGCACCTGCCGCCGGGTCGCCGACGACTTCGACCTGCACAGCACGGTGGGCCGGGGCACCATCGCCCTGGCCCGGCTCGGTGCCCGGCCGGGGCGCCGGGCGGGTCGGGCCCACTCCCCCGCCCCCTCCGTGCGGGCCGGAGGCGTCAACGTCCCCTTCGCCGGGGCGGAGTTCAGCGGCGACGCCTGGGCATGGGTGCGGACGGGCGACCTCACCACGCTGATGCTGGCCGACGGGCTGGGCCACGGCCTGGCGGCGGCCCGGGCCTCCTCGGCGGCCGTGGAACAGCTGTACCGGGCTCCCGAGCTGCCTCCGGCCCAGCTGCTGCGGAGGCTGGACGGCGCGCTGCGCGACACCCGGGGCGCGGCCGTCGCCGTCGCCCAACTCGACCTCGCCGCAGGCCGGTTGTTGTTCTCCGGGGTCGGCAACATCGGGGCGCGGCTGCGCACCGGCGCGGACTGGCAGCCGTTGCTGTCCCGGCCCGGCATAGTCGGCGCCCACCGGGCCGCCCGTCTTCCGCAGCACGAGGTGGACTGGGGGGACGACCGGCTGCTCGTGCTGCACAGCGACGGTCTGCCCAGCCGCTGGAGCCCGGGGCCCGCCGCCCACAGCCCCTCCCTCGACCCCGCTGTGATCGCCGCCGTGATCGTGCGCGACGCGAGCAGCCCCGCCCGGCCGGTCCGCGACGACACCACCGTCGCCGTACTGAGCCCCTCCCCGCCGGACCGCCTCCCATGACCCGTACCTGGACCGTCCGTTCCGTCACCGACGCCGCCCGGGCGCGTATCGCCACCGCGCGGCTGGCCACCGCGCACGGGGTGTCGTCGACCGACCGGGCACGGCTGGTGTCCGTGCTCTCGGCGCAGCTGCGCCAGTGCCTGACCAAGGGCGGCGCGTGGCTGCTGACGGCGCGGGCCGTCACGGCGAGACCCGGTGGCTGCCGGTTCCTGGTCGAGGTGACGTCGGCCAACCGGCGGCCGGGCGAGTACCGGCAGCCGTGGCGGCTGACGGTCGCCTGCTCGGAGGAGGTACGGCTGCCGGACAGCGAGTACGTGGCCGGTGATCCGACGACGCTCGCGGAGGCCCTGTTCGGAGCCGACGAGGACGCGGGGCTGCTGCTGGAGAAGCTCGAAGAGAAGGAGGCTCTGGTCGCGTTCCACCGCGAGGAACTGCATCAGACCAACCAGGGAGTGCTCGCCCTGCACGCCGAACTGGACGCGGCCGGGCGCGCGCAGCGTGAACTGTTCGACGCCGAGCAGAAGGCCCGCAGGGAGGCCGAGAACGCACGCGGCCGGCTCACCCTCCTCGCCGACGCCAGCGCCGCCCTGACCGCGTCCCTCAACCCGGACGCGATCGTGCGGCTGCTGCCGTCCCTGCTGGTGCCCCGGTACGCCGGCAGCGCCGACGTCTGGGTCTTCGACGAGGAGGGCGAGGTGGCCGGTGGCGGCCCGCGCCCGGCCGCCGCCGTCGTCTCCGCGCGCCGCGGGCGTCCCCAGTACGCCGCCGACCATCCCGGCGAGCTGCCCGGGGTCGACGACCAGCCGCCCTCGGCGCTCGACCCCACCCGGCCGTTGCTGTGCGTGCCCCTGATGACGCGGGGCGCGCCCCTGGGCGTGCTGACGCTGTCGCCGCCCGACGGCGAGCGGTGGGACGCCGACGACGCCTTCATGCTGATCGAGCTGGCCCGGCGGGCGGGGGTCGCACTGGAGAACGCCCGGCGCTTCGAGCACAACCGCGACATCGCCGAGACCCTGCAACGGGCCCTGCTCACCGACCTGCCCACCACGCCGGGCCTGCGACTGGCGGCGCGCTATCTGCCGGCCACGCGGGGCCTGAACATCGGCGGCGACTGGTACGACGCCTTCCGGCAGCCCGACGGCAGTCTGATCACCGTGATCGGTGACGTCACCGGACACGGTCTGCACGCCGCGGTGATGATGAGCCAGCTGCGGACGGCGCTGCGCGCGTACGCGGTCGACGGCAAGACCCCCGGCCAGCTCCTCACCCATCTCCATCTGTTCCTGCACCATCTTCAGCCCGACCTGTACGCCACAGCCGTCATCGCCCGGTTCCACCCGCACGAACCCACGCTCACCTGGGCGGCGGCCGGCCATCCCCCGCCGGTGCTGCGCTCGCCCGAGGGGGAGGTGCGGATCCTGGACGCCAAGCCCGGCGCGATGCTCGGCATCCCCCTGCACCAGGAGATCGCCGACCACACCGAGCCGCTGCCGCCCGGCTCGACCTTGGCGCTCTACACGGACGGACTGGTGGAACGTCGTGCCCTGGGCATCGACCCGGGCATCGAACAGCTGGCGGGCGCGCTCGGCGGGCTGCCGTCCACGCTGCTGGACGAGGACCTCCAGGAGTCGGCCGACCAGTTGCTCGACCCCCTGCTGGACGAGGAGCACGAGGACGACGTCTGCCTGCTGCTCTGCCATGTGCGCCGTGCCGCGGGGCGCGTCACGGCACAGCTCAACTGACGCTTCCCCCCAGGGCCCGCAGCGCCTGCTCCACCCGATCCCGTTCCGCCGGTGGCAACGCCGCCAGGGCGTCGCCGAGCCGCGCGGACAGTCGTTCGGAGACCGCCGCGAGGAACCGTTGTCCGCGTTCCGTCACCACCAGGCGCACCTCGCGCCGGTCGTCGAGCCGGACACACCGCTGGAGCAGGTCTGCCGCTTCGAGACGGTCGCAGAGCCGGCTGGCGGTGGGCAGACCGACACCGAGCCGCTCCGCGAGGCCCGTCAGGTTCAGCTCGGGGAGCCGGCGCACCGCGCGGAGCGCCAGGATCTGTCTCGGGGACAGGCGCGGGGTGACCTCCTCCACTGCCGAGAACCAGAGCGGCACCAGGTTCTCCACCGCGTCGAGAACCTGCCGGTCGAAGTCGGCGGGGCCGGTCATGCGGGGGGCCTACCCGAAGTGCCCGGGAGTACACGGCCGTCCCCGCACACACCCCCGGCGGGACCCGGGCCGGTGTCGCTACGCCTTGTAGGCCACTCCCCCGTACACGTCCGTCGGCTCCGGGGATGTGCCCGGTTCCGGGCGCCACAGCGGGCAGGAGACGATGCCGGGTTCCAGCAGTTCCAGGCCCTCGTAGTAGGCGTGCAACTGCCGGGGGCTGCGCAGGACGTAGGGGACGGCGCCCGTGTCGTCGTAGCCGTCCTGGGCGCGCTTGAGTTCGGCGTCGGTGTCCGTGCTGTCGTAGTGGACGAAGTAGCTGCCGGACGGCAGGGCTGCCTGGAGGCGGCGGACGATCTCCTGGGCCTCCTCGTAGTCCTGGATGTGGCCGAGGATGCCCATCAGCATCAGGGCGACCGGCTTGTCGAAGTCCAGGATCTTCCCGGCCGCCTCCAGGATGGTGTCCGGGTCGTGCAGGTCGGCGTCGACGTAGTCGGTGACCCCTTCGGGGGTGCTGGTGAGCAGTGCCTGCGCGTGCCGCAGTACGAGCGGGTCGTTGTCGACGTAGACGATGCGGGACTCGGGGGCGACCTTCTGGGCGACCTGGTGGGTGTTGTCGTACGTCGGAAGGCCGGTGCCGATGTCCAGGAACTGGCGGATGCCGCGCTCGCGGGCCACGAAGGTGACCGTGCGGATGAGGTAGACGCGGGAGGCGCGGGCCATCGTCTCGATGTTGGGGGCGATCTCGCGGTAGGCGTCGCCCGCCTCACGGTCGACCTCGTAGTTGTCCTTGCCGCCCATCCAGTAGTTCCAGATACGGGCCGAGTGGGGCACCGTGGTGTCGATCTTCGACAGGGCTTCCTGATCGGGAGTGGGGTGGCCGTCTGCCATGGGAACTCTCCTGCCTCACATCGCGTGGTCGTCGCTAACCTATCGGCAACTGCACTGACTCACACCAGAGTTGGGACGAGAGGGCGGCGGGTCCGTGGACGGGGCCGCCGGGCTCGCCGACATCGAGGGTCACCACGGGTACGTGCTGGGCGAGGGTGCGGAACACCCGGGCGTACGCGGTCGCCGCCTCGGTGACCTCGGGCGTGGTCAGGTGGAGCATGGCCCCGTCGCGTTCGGCCACGGCGTCGGCGAGGTCCAGGGCCTGTATCCAGGTGACCCGGGAGCGGCCCCGGCACAGCGGGCCGTGGACCAGTTCCGCGATGAGGTTGCCGTCGACGGCCAGGCGTCCGGGGCCGGCGAGGAGTTCGCGGCAGGGCAGGGCGGGGTCCAGGTGGTGCAGGGCGGACGGCAGCCGCCGGACCTCGAACCCGAGGTCTGCCAGCTCGGCGACCAGGCGGGTCCTGCCGTGCCCTTCGTGTCCCTCGACGATCAGGGTCCGGTACCGGGTGAGTGCGGGGGCGGGGGACGGTGTCATCCCTTCCCTTCGGGTGGCACGCGGCGGATGTCGGCCTCCCGGGACCGGCGCCCGGCCCCGAGGTGCCCCCAGTCTGGGCGCGGCCGGGAGGCGACGGGAGTGCGCGCGGGGGTTGTCCGGTTGTGCGGGCGTAGTGATCCGCGCGGGCGGCGGGACGAAAAGCACGGGGCGCAGCCCCTGCTTTTCAGGAGCGCGGGGCTGTGTCGACATGCGGCTCCGCCGCGTGGGCGCGAGAAGCCCCACGCACCCGCACCCGCCGACGCACCCGAACCCCCGAGCCCTCAGGCGATGAGGAAGTCCGCC
>NZ_JARGEE010000177.1:0-18098 GCF_033794485.1 Streptomyces sp. MB09-02B | reverse complement strand
CACCCGAAGAACCCACCCCCACCCCCAAAGCCACCCTCGCACGACCGTTGACCAACATACCGTCCGGTCAGTACGGTCCCGGGAACGTCCCCGCACCCACCGGAGTGTGCTCGTATGGACACCGCTCCCGTTTCCGCTCCCGTCACCACCTCCCGCCCCCAGAGCCACCGCAAGGTGGCCACCGCCGCGGCGCTCGCCTCGGCGGTGGAGTGGTACGACTACTTCGTCTTCGGCATAGCCGCCGCCCTCGTCCTGGGCGACCTCTACTTCCCCGCCGGCAGCTCCTCCGCAGGGGTCCTCGCCGCGTTCGCCACCTTCGCCGTCGGCTTCCTCGCCCGTCCCCTCGGCGGCGTCGTCGCCGGGCACCTGGGCGACAAACGGGGCCGCAAGCCGATGCTGGTCCTGGCGCTCACCCTGATGGGCCTCGCCACCACCGGCATCGGCCTCCTCCCCACGTACGAGACGATCGGGATCGCCGCTCCGGTCCTGCTCGTCCTCCTCCGTGTCGCCCAGGGCGTGGCCGTCGGCGCCCAGTGGGGCGGCGCGATGCTGCTGGCCACCGAGTACGCCCCCGAGGGCAAGCGCGGGGTGTACGGCAGCTTCGTCCAACTCGGCGTCCCCATCGGGGTGGTGAGTGCCAACACGATGTTCCTCGTCGTGGGCGCGGCCACCAGCGACTCGGCCTTCTCCGCCTGGGGCTGGCGCGTGCCCTTCCTGGTCGGCCTGTTCGTCCTCGGCCTCGCCTGGTACATCCACCGCCACGTCGAGGAGACCCCCGAATTCCGCGCGGCGGAACGGGAGCTGGCGGAGAAGGAGAAGGGTGAGAAGAGCTCCCCGCTCAGGACGATCCTGCGCGGTCATCTCGGCACGGTCTTCCTGGCCGGCGGCTCCTTCGCCGTGAACACCGCGACCTTCTACATCCTCATCACCGGCGTCCTCGACTACACCACCCGCGAACTCGACATGAAGCGGAGCGCGGTCCTCGCCGTCTCCCTCTGCGTCAGCCTCACCCAGCTGGTGCTGATCCCCGCCGCCGCGGCGCTCTCCGACCGCGTCGGCCGTATCCGGATCTACGCGTTCGGCGCGGCCGGCATCGCCCTGTGGGCCGTCCCGCTGTTCCTGCTCATCGACACCGGCTCCCTGCTCTGGCTCGCCGTCGGCACCTTCGTCGCCAGCTGCTTCCTCAGCATCATGTACGGGCCCCAGGCCGCCCTGTTCGCCGAGCTGTTCACCCCCGAGATGCGCTACACGGGCGCCTCCCTCGGCTACCAGATCGCCGCGGTGTTCGGCGGCGGCCTCGCCCCGTTCCTGATGGTCCTCCTCCTGGAGGCCACCGGCACGTCCATGGCGGTGTCGGCGTACATCATCGGGCTCTCGGTGATCGCCCTCGTCTCGATCAAGATCCTCGCGGGAAGGGCGAGTTCACAACCGGAGGGTTAGGCCTGCCCGTCGCCGTCGCCGTCGCCGCCATCGCCGTCGCGGGTCGCGGCTCCGGAGTCCGTCCGGGGCCGCGACCCCAGGTCGTTCGTGGCCGTGCGCGCGGTCCTCGCGGCCTGGCGGGGCCCGACCTGCTCGTACTGCTGCTCCAACCCGTCCAGCAGCGCCCGCAGCCCCACCTCGAACGCCCGCTCGTCGACCTTCTGCTGCTGCTCGGCCAGCAGGTGGGCCTGCCCGAGATGCGGATAGTCGGCGGGGTCGTACGCGCTCTCGTCGTCGACGAACCCGCCCGCGAACGACCCGATCGCGGACCCCATGATGAAGTACCGCATCAGCGCCCCGATGGACGTGGCCTGGGCCGCCGGCCACCCCGCTTCGACCATCGCCCCGAACACGACGTCGGCGACCCGCAGCCCCGCCGGACGGCGCCCGGGCCCACGCGCGAGGATCGGCACGATGTTGGGGTGGTCGCGCAGCGCGGCCCGATACGACACGGCCCAGTCGTGCAGCGCGGTCCGCCAGTCCCGCCCGTCCCGGAACATCGACAGGTCGACCTGCGCGCTCACCGAGTCGGCGACCGCCTCCAGGATCTGGTCCATGGTGCGGAAGTGGTTGTAGAGGGAGGGCCCGCTCACCCCGAGTTCGGCGGCGAGTCGTCGCGTGGAGACCGCCGCCAGCCCCTCCGCGTCCACCAGCGCCCGCGCCGTCTCCACGATGCGGTCGGTGCTCAACAAGGGCTTGCGCGGTCGGGCCATGGCGCACATAGTAGGGCTGCGACCTAAAACTAGCAGTGGTAATTAAACGGGGAACGGACGAGAGGCGGGCCGCGTGAACCTGGAGCTCAGCGAGGAACAGACAGCCGCGCGCCGACTCGCGAGCGACTTCGTGGAGCGCGAGATCGCCCCGCACGTCATCGAGTGGGACCGCGCCGAGAACGTCGACCGGGCGATCGTGAAGAAGCTCGGTGAGGTCGGCTTCCTGGGGCTCACCGTGGACGAGGAGTACGGCGGCTCCGGCGGCGACCACCTCACGTACTGCCTGGTCACCGAGGAGCTGGGGCGCGGCGACTCCTCCGTGCGCGGCATCGTCTCCGTCTCCCTCGGGCTGGTCGCGAAGACGATCGCGGCCTGGGGCGACGAGGAGCAGAAGCGGCGCTGGCTGCCGGGGCTCACGGCGGGGGAGTACGTCGGCTGCTTCGGTCTCACCGAACCCGGCACCGGCTCCGACGCGGGCAACCTCGCCACCCGGGCCGTCCGCGACGGCGATCACTACGTCATCAGCGGCACCAAGACGTTCATCACGAACGGCACCTGGGCCGATGTCGTCCTGCTCTTCGCCCGCTCCACCGACGCCCCCGGCCACAAAGGCGTCTCCGCCTTCCTCGTCCCCACCGACACCCCCGGCCTGAGCCGGCGCACCATCCACGGCAAGCTCGGCCTGCGCGGCCAGGCCACCGCGGAACTGGTCCTGGACGACGTCCGGGTCCCCGCCACCGCGATGCTCGGCCCCGAGGGCAAGGGCTTCACCGTCGCCATGTCCGCGCTCGCCAAGGGCCGGATGTCGGTCGCCGCCGGCTGTGTCGGCATCGCCCAGGCCGCGCTGGACGCGGCGGTCCGGTACGCCGGCGAGCGCGAGCAGTTCGGCAGGTCCATCGCCCACCACCAGCTCGTCCAGGAACTCATCACCGACATCGCGGTGGACGTCGACGCGGCCCGGCTGCTCACCTGGCGCGTTGCCGATCTCGTCGACCGGGGGCAGCCGTTCGCCACCGAGGCCAGCAAGGCCAAGCTCTTCGCCTCCGAGGCCGCCGTCCGCGCCGCGAACAACGCCCTCCAGGTCTTCGGCGGTTACGGCTACATCGACGAGTACCCGGCCGGGAAACTCCTGCGCGACGCCCGGGTGATGACGCTCTACGAGGGCACCAGCCAGATACAGAAGCTGCTCATCGGGCGCGCCCTGACGGGTGTTTCGGCGTTCTGAGCCCGGGCCGCGCCCGACCGCGGGGCCGCGCGCGACCACGGGCCCGACCCCGGGCCCGAGTGCGGGGCGGAGCGCGGCCTGAGTACGCGAGACCGCCGACTGAGTACCCCGACGGATATGGTTCGGGCCGCATCCGTCGAACCATGTCCCCATGAGTGAGACACCGGTCAAGCAGCAGAACACGGCGGCCTTCTACGGCCAGGCCGTCGCCTCCTTCGCCGTCGCCATGGCGGCCACCACGGTCGGCATCTACCAGCTCGACGCCGACACCTGGGTCCGCGCCTTCCTGGCCATCGCGGTCCTCTACCTCGTGACCTCGTCCTTCACCCTGGCCAAGGTGATCCGCGACCGCCAGGAGGCCGGGCGGATCGTCAGCCGGGTCGACCAGGCCAGGCTGGAGAAGCTCCTCGCCGAGCACGACCCCTTCGAGAAGCTCTGAGGCCGGAAGCTCTGAGGCCGGAAGCTCTGAGGCCGGTCGCGCGGCCCCCGGCACATGCCCTCCGCTTGCGCGCGCACCGCCCTGAGCGGGCCTTCTAAGCGCTCGCTCACCTTCGGCGGTATGGTGGTGCCCAGCCATCTGAAGGGACGAGCGAGCGATGAGTACGGCGGAGGAGACGGCGGGCGGCGAACCGCAGCCGTGGGGCGAGGTCAATCCGGACGCGGCCCGGCGGCTGCTGGTGGCCGCCGTGGAGGCCTTCGCCGAGCGCGGCTACCACGCGACGACCACCCGGGACATCGCGGGCCGCGCGGGGATGAGCCCCGCCGCGCTGTACATCCACTACAAGACGAAGGAAGAGCTGCTCCACCGGATCAGCCGCATCGGCCACGAGAAGGCCCTCGACGTACTGCGTACGGCGGCCCGGTCCGAGGGTGGCCCGGCCGACCGGCTCGCCGAGGCCGTGCGCTCCTTCGTCCGCTGGCACGCGGGACAGCACACCGTCGCCCGTGTCGTGCAGTACGAGCTCGACGCCCTCGGCCCCGAGGCCCGCGCCGAGATCGTCACCCTGCGCCGCGAGAACGACGCGGCCGTGCGCGGCATCATCGAGGACGGTGTCTCCTCCGGCGACTTCGACGTCCCGGACGTTCGCGGCACGACCGTCGCCATCCTCTCCCTCTGCATCGACGTGGCGCGCTGGTTCAACGCCAACGGCTCCCGCACCCCCGACGAGGTCGGCGCGCTCTACGCCGACCTCGTCCTGCGCATGGTGGGCGCCAGGAAGTGACCCCTCCTACCGCGCGAGGTGCGTGAAGAAGGAATCCTCGGCGATCGGATCCGCCCTCGAAACATTCGGAGGTTCCGACCGGCGCACTGATCCCATGCACCGGTGCCGTGGCGGGTTGTCGCTGGTGCGGAGCGCGAATGTTTCGGGTTCGGCGCCGAAGCATTGACAGTTGGCAGGGGCAGGCCAACACTCCCGGGATGACAGGGCAACCCCACGAGCCCGAGGAGGACGCGCGCGTATGAACGACGCCCCCGCACCCACTCCCACCCCGCCCCCCAGCCGCAGGCTCTTCATGAGCGGCGTCTGCGCTACCACGATCGCCGCGGCGACCACACTGGCCCTGCCCGGCACGGCCCGCGCGGACACCGTGGTCACCACCAACCAGACCGGCAGCAACAACGGCTTCTCCTACTCGTTCTGGACCGACGCCCCCGGCACGGTCTCCATGACCCTGGCCTCCGGCGGCACCTACCGGACCTCCTGGCGGAACACCGGCAACTTCGTCGCCGGCAAGGGCTGGAGCAACGGCTCCCGCAGGACCGTGACCTACTCGGGCACGTTCAGCCCGTCGGGCAACGCCTATCTGACCCTCTACGGCTGGACGGCCAGTCCGCTCGTCGAGTACTACATCGTCGACAACTGGGGCACCTACCGGCCCACGGGCACGTACAAGGGCACGGTCACCAGCGACGGCGGCACGTACGACATCTACCGGACCACGCGGTACAACGCCCCCTCCGTCGAGGGCACCCGCACCTTCGACCAGTACTGGAGCGTGCGCCAGTCGAGGCGGACCGGCGGCAACATCACCACCGGCAACCACTTCGACGCCTGGGCCCGCGCCGGGATGCCCCTGGGCAGCTTCCGCTACTACATGATCATGGCCACCGAGGGATACCGGAGCAGCGGCAGCTCCAGCATCACGGTGTCACCGTGAGGACCGGACCGCGCTCGGCCCCGACGCGCTCGCGACGCCGGTCGGTGAAGCGGTCGGCCCTCGTCGCGACGGCCCTGGCGAGCCTCGTCCCTCTGACGCTCACCGACGCCACGGCCGCACCGGACCGGGCCGCCGCCTGCACCGGTTACGTCGGGCTCACCTTCGACGACGGTCCCTCCGGCAGCACGTCGGCCCTGCTGAACTCGCTCCGGCAGAACGGCCTGAGGGCCACCATGTTCAACCAGGGCCAGTACGCCGCCGCCAACCCCGCCCTGGTCCGGGCGCAGGTCGCCGCCGGCATGTGGGTGGCCAACCACAGCTACACCCACCCGCACCTGACCCGACTGAGCCAGGCGCAGATCGACTCGGAGATCTCCCGCACCCAGCAGGCGGTGGCGGGCGCGGGCGGCGGCACGCCGAAGCTGTTCCGGCCGCCGTACGGTGAGACCAACGCGACGGTGCGGTCGGTGGCGGCCAGGTACGGCCTGACCGAGATCCTCTGGAACGTCGACTCGCAGGACTGGAACGGTGCGAGCACCGACGCGATCGTGCAGGCGGCGGCCCGGCTCACCAACGGCCAGGTCATCCTCATGCACGACTGGTCCGCCAACTCGCGCGCGGCGCTCCCGCGCATCGCTCAGGGGCTGTCCGCCCGTGGGCTGTGCGCGGGGATGATCTCGCCGCAGACCGGCCGCGCGGTCGCGCCCGGCTAGGGACCGGTCGAGGCACCCGGCCGGGGCGCGGTCGAGGCACCCGACCAGGACACGATCGTGGCGTCCGGCCAGGACGACACGATCGTGGCGCGGCGGTCGCGAACGCCGCGCCACCGCGCGCCGCGCGTGTTCAGAAGTAGTACCGGGACACCGACTCCGCCACGCACACCGGCTTCTCCCCGCCCTCGCGTTCCACGACGACCGCGGCCGTGACCTGGACGCCGCCGCCGACCTCCGTGACGTCCTGGAGGGTCGCGGTGGCACGCAGCCGGGAACCGACCGGGACCGGTGCCGGGAAACGGACCTTGTTGGTGCCGTAGTTCACCCCCATGGTGACGTTGTCGACCTTGAGGATCTGCGGAACGAGCAACGGCAGCAGGGACAGGGTCAGATAGCCGTGGGCGATGGTCGTCCCGAAGGGACCGGCCGCCGCCTTCTCCGGGTCCACGTGGATCCACTGGTGGTCACCGGTGGCGTCGGCGAAGAGATCGATCCGCTTCTGGTCGACCTCCACCCAGTCGCTGTACCCCAGCGACTCACCCACCGCCGCCTTCAGCTCGTCGGCGGACGTGAAGATCCTCGGCTCTGCCATCTCTCGGCCTCCCTGGTCCTGATGTCTAAGCGACTGCTTAGCATGGTAGGCCGCGCGATCCCTGTCAACGGACCGTGACCCTTTCGGGTATGGGTAGGCTCGGCGAGGTGCCCCAGATCCCTGAGAAGATCCACGAGTTGACCGTCGGCCAGCTGTCGGCCCGTAGCGGTGCCGCCGTCTCCGCGCTGCACTTCTACGAGTCCAAGGGGCTGATCAGCAGCCGCCGCACCTCGGGCAACCAGCGCCGCTACAGCCGGGACGCCCTGCGCCGGGTGGCCTTCGTCCGGGCCGCGCAGCGCGTCGGCATCCCGCTCGCCACGATCCGCGAGGCGCTCGCCGAGCTGCCCGAGGAGCGGACGCCGACCCGCGAGGACTGGGCACACCTGTCCGAGACCTGGCGCTCCGAGCTGGACGAACGGATCAAGCAGCTGAACCGGTTGCGGGACCATCTCACCGACTGCATCGGCTGTGGGTGCCTGTCCATGGACACCTGTGTGCTCTCCAACCCCGACGACATCTTCGGCGAACGGCAGAGCGGCTCCCGCCTACTGGTCGAGCGCCGCATGACCCAACGGCGTGAACCCGGGAGCTGACACGACGGCTCCCGGGTCCCGGACACCGGGCCGAGGGCGTCACTCGTACTCCGTGCCGCCCTTGCGGGTCAGATACGCCGGGCTGATCGCCTTGGCGATGGCCCGCCCGCCGGTCACCGGGCTGTACCGCTCGGTGGCCGGCCGGATCACCACGCCCTCACGCAGGTGCAGTTCGCGCCCGGAGACCGTCTCCCGTCCGCTCGCCACCTCCAGGACCCGGTCGACGGCGTACGGACCTTCGTACAGCCGTGGCACCAGCGGCAGTTCGCCGTCGAGCAGTTCCGGCAGTTCCGCCGAATCCAGCCAGCGGACCCGGCCGTCGATGTCCGCGGAGACGTCGAACACGGCGTACCCGAGGCTCTCGCGGCGGCCGTCCGCGCCGTACGTCAGGTCCTGGACCCCGGCGCCGTAGACCTCGCCGAAGATCCCGACCCGCCGCGCGCCGAGCCGCTCGGCGAGCCGTGCGGCCGCCTCGCCCACCCGGTGGCCGTGGACGGCACGCCAGTACAGATTGCGCGGATCCTCCTTCAGGGCGAGGGACTTCGACCCGAAGCCCTTCGAGGACACCTGGATCCGGCCGTCCTCGGTGGCGTACGTGACCAGGCAGGCCGTGCCGTGCAGCTTCTCCGTCAGGACGACCGGCTCACCGGGCGTGAAGATGTCGGGGTGGCGCTGGATGTTCTCGATGTCGACCCAGGGCAGCAGATCCGGCGCCGACTCGACCTCGCCGCTCATCGTGGGCGGGATCGGCGGCACCCATTTGACGATGCCGAGCTGCTCCGCGAAGTCCGTCCCGTCGGCGACGGCGGCCGTGAGGTCGACGTCCGCGAGGGCCCGTGGGCGGCAGACGATGCCCTGCGACAGCTCGCCCCGCAGCCGTACCGCCTTCACGCGGTCCGCGTTGCCGCCAGCCAGCCGGCCGGTGAGCCCCAGCTCCTCGATCAGCGGGGCGGGGAGCACGGACTGCTCCGGGATGTACAGGGCCGTGTCACCGGTGCGGTACGCGCCCTTCGCCACGACGGCTCGGTACAGGCCCACCTGGGCCAGTTCGAGCGCGTCCGCGTTCGGGTGTTCGTGGATCGTCAGCACTTCGGCGGTGACGCGCAGCGTCGACATCGGCCTCTCCTCGTTCCCGGTCCCGCAGGACTGCCTCATCGCCCCCAACTGTCCGCACGGGAAAGGGGTGGAACGACCGGATTTCGAACTGCTAGGAGCGCGTCCTCCCTGCGCCGGGCGCGACCCGTGCCGGCAAGGGGCGCGGGGAACTGCAACCGCTTTCACCGAGACGGTGTCATGGACACGGAGGGTGGCGCCGACGCGTCCCCGGGCATTGACACGGCAAGGGCACAGCGAGGCGAGGAGCGCCGATGAGCGTCGTCATCTGTTCGCTGAAGTGGGAGAAGGCCCACTCGGGGACACAGCGGATCACCTACGACTCGGACGGCTACCACCTGGTGCGCTTCCCGTACGAGAGGACCGAGGAGTCGTACGACCCCTGGAAGATGCACGACCCGGCGAACGGCGGTGGCACCGCCTCGAAGTTCCCCGACCCGCGCTCCGGACTGATCTGGCCCAGCCACGACGGCTGGGGCGTCCTGTCGGCGATGGTGTTCTGGGAGGCGGACGCCAGGACGCTGGAGTACCGCACCCGCTTCGTGCGCGACCCCCTGAACCTGACCGAGAAGAAGTACGACTCCACGGGCACGACGGACAGCGTGCGCACACGGGGCGGCCAGTACCGGACCTGCGTGTGGCAGATGTTCGTGCACAAGGGCATGCCGCTGGGCCTGAAGATATCCGCGCGTGGGGCGGGGGACACCAAGCGGGCCACGGCGATCACCCTGGCCGAGTTCAAGCTCGCCATCCACGCGGACGTCAAGAGACCTTAGCCGTCGGCCGTACCGGGGCGTCGTCCACGCACAAACACGTCCTACGCACAAACACGTCCCACGCACAAACACGGGGGTGCGGCATCCCCGGCGCACCCCCGCCGCGCAGGTCCTAGGCCGAGACCAGCAGCCGTCCGCGCCTGGACTCCGCCAGGGCCTCGGGCGTGAGCACCGGTCGTGGCACCACGATTCCGCACTCCGTGCAGACCGGGCCGGAGGACGGTTCATGGGCCAGGTCGTACATCCAGACGAGGCGCTCGCCCTCGCACACCGGGCAGGTCGAGCCCGGTTCGCGCTCCAGCGCGGCGATGAGCCGGCGCAGCACCTCCGCCAGTGGTTCCCGGGGATGGACCGTCGGGTCGTCGCACCACGCGACACCGAAACCGCCCCAGGTCAGCCGGTGCCAGTCGTCGACACTGCCCGGCCTGCGCAGCCCGTCGTACTTCTCCTTCTTGCGGCGCCGCGCGAACTGCACCTCGTAGTCGAGCCAGACGGAGCGGGCCTCTTCCAACTCCTCCAGTGCGGCCACGAGCCGCGCCGGGTCGGGGTTGCGGTCCTCGGGGCCGAAGCCGGCCCGCGAGCACAAGTGGTCCCACGTCGCCCGATGCCCGTAGGGGGCGAACCTCTCCAGGCACTTGCGCAGCGAATAACGCCGCAGTGCCAGGTCACACCTGGGATCTCGCACCTGTCTTGCCAGACTCCGGAAACCGGCCATCGCCCTGCACCTCCGTCACACCTGCACCTGTACTTCGGTCACTTCGGCGTCGTCGTCGGGACGTCGCCGAATAGACGTATCGACACGCGATTCGGCTCCATCCGATTTCCGATGACCTCCATAAGTCGTCTACTGAGCCGTTCACGGACCGTTCCTGCCTACGCCTGACTGCCTCTGACTTCTTCTTGATGGTTCTTCCTGGGCTTACGACTACTTCTGAGTACCTGTTCACGTTGTCCGCCACCTGTCCGTCGACGGTGATCCAGAAAAACGTGACGCCTGTTCATCTTCAAAGTCGGGGATACCGGCGGTAACATCCCGCCCACCCCCGTCAGGAGGAGCTGCCATGCCCTGGCGCACCCCACGCACCTCACGCAACGCACCGGACAGACTGAGAACTCCCCGTGGATTCCCGGAGTTCCTCAAGGCCGCCTCCCTATGCGCACTCGTTGCCGGTCTTTTGACGCCTCTTTCCCCGGCTTCCCCGGCGGCGGCCGCCGACACCGGGGCCGTGCGGGCGGCAGCCGTGACCGACCACTGCGGCGGACAGTGCTCCGACATCCTGCCGCCCGGCCAGAACGGCAACGCCACCCTCGCCCAGGTCCTGCTCAACCAGGCCTTCGGCTCCATGCCGGAGAACGCGAGCAACCAGCTCGGCCCCTACAACAACCTGGCCACCGGCTACCCGGGCCTCACCAACTCCACGATCAACACCTTCTTCAACGACGCCTCCTTCGGCGTCGCCTCCGACCAGGTCGCCTCCACCCTGAAGCCGGCCGGCCGCACCGACGTCACGATCGTCCGCGACAAGAAGACCGGTGTGCCGCACATCACGGGCACCACCCGCTACGGCACCGAGTTCGGCGCGGGCTACGCCGCCGCCCAGGACCGGCTGTGGCTGATGGACGTCTTCCGCCACGTCGGCCGCGGCAAGCTGACCCCGTTCGCGGGCGGTGCCCCGTCCAACCAGGGCCTGGAGCAGGAGTTCTGGCGCCACGCCCCCTACACCGAGGCCGACCTCCAGGCCCAGATCGACAAGGCGGTGGCCACCAACGGCGAGCGCGGGCAGCTGGCCCTCGCCGACGTCAACGCCTACGTCGCCGGCATCAACGCCTACATCGACGCCTCCGACAGCGGCCGTTACTTCCCCGGCGAGTACGTCCTGACCGGCCACAAGGACTCCGTCACCAACGCCGGCACCATCGAGAAGTTCAAGCCCACCGACCTGGTCGCCCTGGCCTCCGTCATCGGCGCCCTCTTCGGCTCGGGCGGCGGCGGCGAGGTCAACAACGCCCTCTCCCTGCTGGCCGCGCAGGAGAAGTACGGCGTCACCGAGGGCACCAAGGTCTGGGAGTCCTTCCGCGAGCGCAACGACCCGGAGGCCGCCCTCACCGTCCACGACGGCAGCTTCCCGTACGCCACCAAGCCCGCGGACCCGCAGGGCATGGCCCTCCCCGACGACGGCACGGTCACCGAGGAACCCCTCGTGTACGACCGCACCGGCAGCGCGGCCACCTCAGCCTCCAAGGGCCTGTCCGCCAAGGCCACCGACAGTGCCCTCAGCTCCGCCCGGCGCGGCATGTCCAACGCCCTCGTCGTCAGCGGCAAGCACACCGCGAGCGGGCACCCCGTCGCCGTCTTCGGCCCGCAGACCGGCTACTTCGCGCCCCAACTCCTCATGCTCCAGGAGATCCAGGGCCCGGGCATCAGCGCCCGCGGCGCCTCCTTCGCGGGCCTGAGCATGTACGTCGAGCTGGGCCGGGGCCAGGACTACGCCTGGAGCGCCACCACCTCCGGCCAGGACATCATCGACGCGTACGCGGTCGAGTTGTGCCAGGACGACGTCCACTACCTCTACCACGGCACCTGCACGGCCATGGAGAAGATCGAGCAGACCAACGCCTGGAAGCCCACCACCGCCGACTCCACCCCGGCGGGTTCGTACCGCATGCAGGTCTGGCGCACCAAGTACGGCCCCGTGACCCACCGCGCCACGGTCGACGGCAAGAAGGTCGCCTACACCACCCTGCGCTCGTCGTACCTGAACGAGGCCGAGTCGATCATCGGTTTCCAGATGCTGAACGACCCGGACTACGTCAAGGGCCCCGAGAGCTTCCAGAAGGCCGTCCAGAACATCAACTACACCTTCAACTGGTTCTATGCCGACTCCGAGCACACGGCGTACTACAACAGCGGTGACAACCCGGTGCGGCCCGCGAGCGTCGACCCCGAGTTCCCGGCCTGGGCCCGGTCCGCGTACGAGTGGCGGGGCTGGAACCCGACCACCAACACCGCCGACTACACCCCGCCCGCCCAGCACCCCAACTCCGTCGACCAGGACTACTACATCTCCTGGAACAACAAACAGGCCGCCGACTACACCACCGCCCCCTGGGGCAACGGCTCCGTCCACCGGGGCAACCTCCTCGACGACCGGGTGAAGAAGCTGGTCGCCGCGGGCGGGGTCACCCGGGCCTCGCTGACGAAGGCCATGGCCGAGGCGGGCCTCGCCGACCTGCGGGCCGAGGACGTCGTCCCCGACCTGCTCAAGGTCATCAACAGCAGCACGGTCACGGACTCGGCGGCCGCCGCGGCGGTCACCAAGCTCCAGACCTGGGTCACGTCCGGCTCGAAACGCACGGAGACCTCCGCCGGTTCGAAGACCTACGCCAACGCCGAGGCGATCCGCATCCTGGACGCCTGGTGGCCCCTGCTGGTGAAGGCCGAGTTCGAACCCGGCCTCGGCACCGACCTGTACACCGCCATCACCGCCAACCTGCCCATCGACGAGGCCCCGTCCGCCGCGCACGGCCCGACCGGCTCCCACGCCGGCAGTTCCTTCCAGTACGGCTGGTGGAGCTACGTCGACAAGGACATCCGCTCGGTGCTGGGCGAGACGGTGCGGGGTCCGCTGGCGAACCAGTACTGCGGCGGTGGCAGCCTCAGCGCCTGCCGCACCCTCCTGATCAACACCCTCAAGGAGGCGGCCGGCAAGACCGCCGCACAGGTCTACCCCGGCGACGCGTTCTGCTCGGCGGGCGACCAGTGGTGCGCCGACTCGATCATCCAGCAGCCCCTCGGCGGCATCAAGCACAACAAGATCAGCTGGCAGAACCGCCCGACCTACCAGCAGGTCGTGGAGTTCACCTCGCACCGGTGAGCCCCGGCCGTCGCCTGCGGGCGACGCCGGTGAACGCATGACGGCGGTGGGCCGGGATCAGGCGATACGGCCCGCCGCCAGCACCACCCGGGCCAGCTCGCGGTGGCAGATGTCGCTGTGGGCGCCGGAGGGTGCGCCGCCGCGCCTCACCACGGCCGAGGCGTCGATGTTCACGCAGCCCGTCGCCGGCAGCCGCACCTTGAGCGCGTCGGCCAGCTTGAACGACCGCGTGCCCTTGACCGCCTGCACCCCGCCGTAGCCGAGGGCGCCCCATTTCCTGCCCAGCAGGCTGTTCACGCTCAGGCCCAGCACCGTGCGCGCGTCGCCCGCCATCCGGGAGGCCAACGGGTAGATCGTGCCGAGTGCCGAGTCGTGCGTGGAGTGGCAGCACACCAACGGTCCGTCGATCCGCTTCTGCTGCCCGTTCAGCACACCGCTCGCCCGGTCGTCGTGCGGCAGCCGCGCCGCGAACGCGTAGTGCGAGAACGCGGCCTGAAGGAGCGTCACCGACTTCACGGACCGCACACCTTCCGGCAGCCCGCGCAGGGCGAACGACACCAGACGGGCGCCGAAGCTGTGCCCGACGAGGTGCACCCGCACGTCCGGTGAGGTCCGCGCGAGCTGGCCGAGCAGCCGCCCGAGCCCCCGCTCACCGACCGTTCCGGCCCGGCGCTTCATCGCGAAGTAGGTCGCCTGACGCAGGAGTTCGTGCGCGCCGTCCCAGGCCTGGGGCGGGGTCACGGCGGCCCCGGTCGGCACCCCCGAGGTCCCGACCTCCGCCAGCGCCGCCGCGAAGTCCGCGCACACCGTCGCCGTGTCCCCGCACAGCATCCCGGGTGTGCCCTCCGGTACCCCCGCCGCGACGGTGTCCGCCGTGAACGCGTTCTGCGCACCCTCCGGCTCCACCTCGACCAGCAGCCGTACGAGCCGTCCGAACTCCTCCAACGAACCACCCTCGTCCGGCCGTTGCTCCAGCAGCCTGGCGAGCTGCTCGACGACGACCGCCCGCCCGGGGAAGACCTCCGACAGCGCGTGCCGGGTGTTCTTGTCGAGCGCCGGGCGACCGGGCACGAGGGCCGGCACCGGCTTGAAGTCCGGGATCGGCTCGTCCGAGAACCGCATCGAGGGCCACAGCACGCCGACGTACCCCAGCCTCGCGTTCGGCGCGAGGGCGGGGAACGGCTCGAAGAAGCGGCTGTAGAGCCCGGTCGCGCCGGACCGGTCGCTGTTCCAGCCGTGCGCGAAGACGACCAGATCCGCCACCCCGCGCTCGCCGACCCCGGCGAGCAGCCGGTCCCGTTGACCGGTGTCCACGTCCCCGTCCGCGTCGAAGGTCAGTTCCCAGTACGGAGTCACGCTCATTTCCGGAACCGCCATGACGAGCCCCCTTCGGCCCCGTTGGTGGTGCGCTCAGGCGCATGGTCCTGCCAACGGCGAGAGATGGCCATACGTCACGTACGCGCACCTCGCGGTGGGCCCAAGCGGGCGCACCCCGCGGTGGGCCCTAGCGGTACAGCAGATACTCCTTGCGCACCCTGCGGAACGCGGCCAGTTCCTCCTGCCAGCCCGCCACGACCTCGTCCGTGTCCGCCCCCGCGTCGATCATCGTCCGCACCCGCGCCGAACCGGTCAGCTTGTCGATCCAGTTGTCCGGCCGCCAGGCGAAGCCGCTCCACACCTTCTTGGCGGTCACGAGAAGGCCGATCCCGGTGCGCACCGGGTCGTACGCGGCCCGGTCGTGGACATGGATCTGCACGCCCCCGATGGTCTTGCCCTGGAACTTGGAGAACGTCGGCGCGAAGTACGCCTCCCTGAAGTGCGCGCCGGGCAGACCGAGTTCGTTCGCGGCGGCCGCCCACCGCCGGTCGATCCCCTCCGCGCCGAGCAGTTCGAACGGCCGCGTGGTGCCCCGCCCCTCCGACAGGTTCGTCCCCTCGAAGAGGCACGTCCCGGAGTACACGAGCGCGGTGTCCGGCGTCGGCATGTTCGGACTCGGCGGCACCCACGGCAGCCCGGAGTCGTCGTGGAAACGCGACCGCTTCCACCCCGACATCAGGACGGTCTCCAGCGGAACGGGCGTGGTGAGGAACTCCCCGTTGAACAGCCGCGCCAGCTCCGCCACCGTCATCCCGTGCGCCTGCGCGATGGGCTGCCGCCCGACGAACGTCGCGAACTCCTTGTGCAGCACGGGACCTTGGGCGCCGCGCCCGGTCACCGGGTTCGGCCGGTCCAGCACGACGAAGCGCTTCCCGGCCAGTTGAGCGGCCTCCATGCAGTCGTACAGGGTCCAGATGTACGTGTAGAAGCGGGCGCCCACGTCCTGGATGTCGAAGACGACCGTGTCCACGTCGGAGGCGGTGAAGATCTCCGCGAGGGGGCGGCCGCTCTTCTGGTACGTGTCGTACACGGGCAGCCCCGTGGCGGGGTCGTCGTGGCGGCCCTCGGAGCCGCCTGCCTGGGCGGTGCCGCGAAAGCCGTGCTCGGGGCCGAAGACGGCCCTGAGGTCCACGCGGTCGTCGGCGTGCGTCACGTCGACGATGTGGCGGGCGTCGCGGGTGACGCCGGTCGGGTTGGTGACGATGCCGACCTTCTGGCCGCCGAGGAGTTCGTAGCCGTCCCCGGCCAGGCGGTCGAAACCGGTGCGTAGCCCTTGGCGGGCTGCCTCGGCGGGGGGTGCGGTGGTGAGGCCGGCGGTGGAGGCGGTGGCCGTGGCCGCCGTGGCCGTGGAGGCGGCGAGGAAGGTGCGGCGGGAGAGGCGCATGGGGTGACCTCCGTCATCGCGGGGAGCGGTGCTATGTGCAAGCTAAGCGCTTCCGCAGGTGGTTTGTAGTCTGCGGGTCGGGTGTGGCTGGTCGCGCCCACGCGGCGGAGCCGCACATGTCACAGCCCCGCGCCCTTGGGGGCGGGGTTGGTGGCACCCCTTTCTCTGGGACATACCGACCGGTTAGTCTGGGCCTCTTGGTGAGCCGCTGTCGATGTGTCGCGTCGAAGGAGACCGATCGTGGGAACTGCGCAGGGTGCGGGTGTGGTCGTAACCGGGGCCGGTGGGGGGATCGGGGCCGCGCTCGCGCGGCGGTTCGCGGCGGAGGGCGCGCGGGTCGTCGTGAACGATCTCGACGCCGACCGGGCTCGGGCCGTGGCCGACGAGATCGGCGGGATCGCGGTGCCCGGGGACGCCTCGGCGATCGTTGCGGAGGCGCGTGACGCGCTCGGCGGGACCGTGGACGTGTACTGCGCGAACGCCGGACTCGCCTCCGGGGGGACCGAGGCCGCCGACGAGAAGGTGTGGGCGCTCGCCTGGGACGTCAACGTGATGGCACACGTCCGGGCGGCCCACGAGTTGCTGCCGGCGTGGCTGGAGCGCGGCAGCGGGCGATTCGTGTCGACGGTCTCGGCGGCCGGGCTGCTGACGATGATCGGCGCGGCGCCCTACAGCGTCACCAAGCACGGGGCGTACGCCTTCGCCGAGTGGCTCTCCCTCACCTACCGCCACCGGGGCGTCAAGGTGCACGCGATCTGCCCGCAGGGCGTGCGCACCGACATGCTGACGGCCTCGGGCAGCGCGGGCGACCTGGTGCTGACACCGACCGCGATCGAGCCCGAGGACGTGGCCGACGCGCTCTTCGAGGGCATGGAGAAGGACCGCTTCCTGATCCTGCCGCACCCCGAGGTGGCCGGTTACTACCAGGCCCGGGCCACCGATCCGGACCGGTGGCTGACGAACATGAACCACATCCAGCAGAAGTGGGAGACGACGGGCTGACCGCCCTGCCCGGCGGACGGGCGCCGGAGGGTGGGATGATCCTCCGGCGGGAGCGCCCGATTCCGCCCGATCGGGAACCGATCGAGGCGGGGCGGGCGACCGGTAGGCGACAACAGAACCTCGGAAGGCAGGTGGCGGCAGTGCCCAGGACGACGGACGGAGACGGTACGCCCGTCCCGCAGCGGCTGCTGGCCGCCGCCACCCGGCTCTTCGCCGAGCGGGGCTACGACCGGACCTCCGTGCAGGAGATCGTCGAGGCGGCCGGCGTCACCAAGGGCGCGCTGTACCACTACTTCGGCTCCAAGGACGACCTGCTGCACGAGGTGTACGCGCGCGTGCTGCGGATCCAGCAGGAGCGGCTGGACGCGTTCGCGGGGGCCGACGCGCCGGTGGAGGAGCGGTTGCGGGGGGCCGCAGCGGATGTCGTCGTCACGACGATCGACAACCTCGACGACGCGATGATCTTCTTCCGGTCCATGCACCACCTGAGCCCCGAGAAGAACAAGCAGGTCCGTGCGGAACGCCGTCGGTACCACGAGCGCTTCCGGGCGCTCGTGGAGGAGGGTCAGGAGACCGGGGTCTTCTCCAAGGCGACCCCGGCGGACCTGGTCGTCGACTACCACTTCGGCTCGGTCCACCACCTGTCGACGTGGTACCGCCCCGACGGCCCGATGGGCCCGCAGGAGGTCGCGGACCACCTGGCGGACCTGCTGCTGAGGGCACTGCGGCCGTAGGGCCGTAGGGCGCCTTATAGCTCGGGGGTGCGGGTTCGTCGGCGGGTGCGGGTGCGTCGTGGTTGCTCGCGCAGTTTCCCGCGCCCCTGAAAGGGCCGCAGGCCCTGGCGGGCCCACGGCCCTTTCGGGCCGAAAAGCACGGGGCGCAGCCCCTGCTTTTCAGGGGCGCGGGGAACTGCGCGACCAGCCCCCACTCACCCGCGCCCGCCGACGAACCCGCGCCCGCCGACGAACCCGCGCCCGCCGACGAACCCGCGCCCGCCGCGTAACACGCACCCGACCATTCCTACCCATCCGCCTTTTCCGACCTATAGGCTGTCGTGAAGTTTAAGGACATCCAATTAATAAAAAAAAAAAACAAA